>NZ_JBHYVA010000509.1:0-6246 GCF_042750055.1 Streptomyces sp. NPDC059456 | reverse complement strand
GGACCAGGCTGCGCGGCACCACCTGGACCTCCGAGGGTGCGCTGCCCGGCCACCGCACCCGGAGCAACATCGGCCTCGGCGGGCGGGCGGGGCCCCGGATGTGGGGGGCCCGCCGCGCCGCCCCCCCGCCGCCGGGGGGGGGGCCCGGGGCATTTTCGTGACCCGTGGGACCGGGCATCCTCGGGTGACGGCGGGTACAGTGCGGAGATCAGCAGACTTGTATGGTGAGGCCCCCGTGTTGACCCAGACCACCACCCGGGTCCTTGAGCCCAGTGATCTCGACGCCGCCCTCGAAGTCCTCGGACGCGAGCCGGTCGAGAACGCCTTCGTCACCTCCCGGGTCCAGGTCGCCGGACTCGACCCCTGGCGCCTGGGCGGCGAGATGTGGGGCTACTACGCCGACGGCCGGCTGCGCTCCCTCTGCTACGCGGGCGCCAATCTGGTCCCCGTCTGCGCCGACGCCGACGCCGTCCGCGCCTTCGCCGACCGGGCCCGCCGCACCGGCCGCCGCTGCTCCTCCATCGTCGGCCCCGCCGAAGCCACCCGGCTGCTGTGGCGGCTCCTGGAGCCCAGCTGGGGGCCCGCCCGCGACGTCCGCTCCCACCAGCCGCTCATGGTCACCGAGCAGTCGTCCGCCGAGGTGCGCCCCGACCCGCTGGTCCGCCGGATCCGCAAGGACGAGATGGACCTGATCATGCCCGCCTGCGTGGCCATGTTCACCGAGGAGGTCGGCGTCTCGCCGATGGCGGGCGACGGCGGGCTGCTCTACCAGGCCCGCGTCGCCGAGCTGGTCGGCACCGGCCGCTCCTTCGCCCGCATCGAGGACGGCAAGGTCGTCTTCAAGGCGGAGATCGGCGCCGCGACCGCCCGGGCCTGCCAGATCCAGGGCGTGTGGGTGGACCCCGAATTCCGCGGCCTCGGGCACTCCGAGGCCGGGATGGCCGCGGTCGTCGACTTCGCGCTGCGCGACGTGGCGCCCGTGGTCAGCCTCTACGTCAACGACTTCAACACCGCGGCACGGGCCGCGTACCGGCGGGTCGGCTTCCGCGAGGTCGGCGCGTTCATGAGCGTCCTCTTCTGAAAGCACCGCCCGCGCTGCTCCGTCCAAAGGCTCCGGCCGGCCGTCCCGCGGACCGCCCCCGGGTGGCCGGGACGCGCGGGGGCGCAGGGACGGGAGCCGGGGGTGCCCAGTAAGGTCGCCGCATGCTGCCTACCTCCGAGGGCGACGGCCCCGCCCGGCCCGCCGGACTCCGCATCGGCCCCCTCGACCTCGCCGACCGCGTGGACGAGGCCCTGCGCGTGCAGGCCGTGGCCTTCGGGCTCAGCGAGGAGGAGGTCGGCATCCGGCGCTACATCGTCCAGCGCCACATGACCTGTCGCGGAGCCCGCGCCCTCGGCGCCTTCACCGACGACGGGGCGCTCGCCGGATTCGTGTACGGCATGCCCAACGACCGGGCCTACTGGTGGTCCTCGGTCGTCGAGCCGTACCTGCGGGCCGCGGGCCACGACGGCTGGCTCGACGCCTCCTTCGTGATCACGGAGCTGCACGTCCACCCCGGCTTCCAGGGCCGCGGCGTCGGCCGCGCCCTCATCACCCGGGTCACCGACAGCGCGGAGGAGCCCCGCTCCATCCTCTCCGCCATCGACACCGAGAGCCCGGCCCGCGGCCTCTACCGGGCGCTCGGCTACACGGACCTGGCCCGCCAGGTGCACTTCCCGAGCGCGAGCCTCCCGTACGCCGTCATGGGGGCCCCGCTGCCGCTGCGCCGGCCCTGAAACGGTTTCCGGGCGGACGGGCGCCCCCGGTAGCCTCCCGTCATGTCATCGCAACACGTGCAGCGCATGTCCCGCCTCATGGCCAAGACCCTCCGCGAGGACCCCGCCGACGCCGAGACCCTCAGCCACCGCCTCCTCGTCCGCGCCGGATACGTCCGCCGCAGCTCCGCGGGAGTGTGGACCTGGCTGCCGCTCGGCAAGAAGGTCCTCGACAACGTCTCGCGCATCGTCCGCGAGGAGATGGACGCGATCGGGGCCCAGGAGGTGCTGCTCCCGGCGCTGCTGCCGAAGGAGCCGTACGAGGTCAGCGGCCGCTGGTCGGAATACGGTGACCTGCTCTTCCGGCTCAAGGACCGCAAGGGCGCGGACTATCTGCTCGGCCCCACCCACGAGGAGATCTTCACCCTCGTGGTGAAGGACCAGTGCACGTCCTACAAGGACCTGCCGGTCATGCTCTACCAGATCCAGACCAAGTACCGCGACGAGGCCAGGCCGCGGTCCGGGGTACTGCGCGGCCGCGAGTTCCAGATGAAGGACTCGTACTCCTTCGACGTGAGCGACGAGGGCCTCGCCGAGTCGTACGCCCTGCACCGGGCCGCGTACCAGCGGATCTTCGAGCGCCTCGGCCTGGACCACCGCATCGTGTCCGCGATGTCGGGCGCGATGGGCGGCTCGGCGTCGGAGGAGTTCCTCGCGCCCGCCGCGGCCGGCGAGGACACCTTCGTCGACTGCCCGTCCTGCGACTACGCGGCGAACACGGAAGCCGTGACCTTCGCACTCGCCCCGGTGGACGCCGAACACCCCGCGATCGAGGAGGTCGACACCCCCGACACCCCGACGATCGAGACCCTCGCCGCGCACCTGGGCGTGCCCGCGTCGGCGACGCTGAAGAACCTCCTGGTGAAGGTCGACGGCGAGATCACGGCCGTCGGCGTACCCGGCGACCGCGAGGTGGACCTCGGCAAGCTCGGCGAGCACCTCGCCCCGGCGGTGGTCGAGTTGGTGACCGCCGAGGACTTCACCGACCGCCCCGACCTGGTACGCGGCTACGTCGGCCCGCAGGGCCTCGGCAAGGTCCGCTACCTGGCCGACCCCCGTGTCGCGCCCGGCACTTCGTGGGTGACCGGAGCCAACAAGGCCGACACGCACGCCCGGAACGTCGTATGCGGGCGGGACTTCGAGGTGGACCGGTACCTCGACGTCGTCGTCGTCGAGCCCGGCGACCCCTGCCCGCGCTGCGGTGCCGGGCTCCGACTGGACCGGGCGATCGAGATCGGCCACATCTTCCAGCTGGGCCGCAAGTACGCGGACGCGTTCGGGCTGGACGTGCTCGGCCGCGAGGGCAAGCCGGTGCGGGTCACGATGGGCTCGTACGGCATCGGCGTCTCCCGGGCGGTGGCCGCGCTGGCCGAACAGACCGCCGACGAGCGCGGACTGGCGTGGCCGGCGGCGGTGGCCCCGGCCGACGTCCACGTGGTGGCGGCCGGCAAGGCCGTCCCGCTGGCGCTGGCCGAGCGGGCGGCCGAGACCCTGGCCGCCTCCGGACTGCGGGTCCTGCTGGACGACCGGCCGGGCCTGTCCCCGGGCGTGAAGCTCACGGACGCCGAACTGATCGGCGTCCCCTGGATCCTGGTCGCGGGCCGCCGGTCCGCCGACGAGGTGGTCGAACTCCAGAACCGTGCCACGGGCACCCGCGAGGAGCTCCCCCTGGCCGAGGCCCTGGCCCGACTGGCCTGACCCCGACCCGGCCGCCGCGCCGCCGGTCGGCTCCTAGCCCGCCGGCGGTTCTCCGGCCCCGGCGGGCGGGGGTGCGGCCGCGTGCGGGGAGCCGTCCACCGGCGGAGCGGGTTGCGCGGGACCCTCCAGCGGGAGAACGGGCTCCGCCGCGCCGGCCTCCACGGCGGGGGGCTCCGCGGCGTCGGCCTCCACGGCGGGGGCGGCGTCCGGAGCGGTGAGCGTGGGCTGTGCCGCCGGTGCCGGTGCCGGTTTCCGAGCCGGGGCCTGTGCCGGGTCCGGGCCGCCCGGTGCCGGGGCGGCGCGCTCCAGGAAACGCAGGAGCTCCACCGGGAACGGCAGCACCAGGGTCGAGTTCTTCTCGGCGGCGACCGCGACCACCGTCTGCAGCAGCCGCAGCTGGAGCGCCGCCGGCTGCTCCGACATCACCGCCGCCGCCTCGGCCAGCTTCTTCGAAGCCTGGAGCTCCGCATCCGCGTTGATGACCCGCGCCCGCCGTTCCCGGTCCGCCTCCGCCTGCCGCGCCATCGACCGCTTCATCGTCTCCGGCAGCGAGACGTCCTTGATCTCGACCCGGTCGATCTGCACGCCCCACCCCACCGCCGGGCTGTCGATCATCAGCTCCAGCCCCTGGTTCAGCTGCTCCCGGTTGGACAGCAGGTCGTCCAGGTCGGACTTGCCGATGATCGAGCGCAGCGAGGTCTGTGCCATCTGCGAGACCGCGAAGCGGTAGTCCTCCACCTCGATGATCGCGTTCGCCGGGTCCACGACCTTGAAGTACACGACCGCGTCCACCCGCACCGTGACGTTGTCCCGGGTGATGCCCTCCTGCGCGGGCACCGGCATCGTCACGATCTGCATGTTCACCTTGTGCAGGCGGTCGACGAACGGCAGGACCATCGTGAAGCCCGGCCCGCGGATGCCCTCCCGCAGCCGGCCGAAGCGCAAGACCACGCCCCGCTCGTACTGCCGGACCACCCGGGCGGCCACGCCCGCGTACACCGCGACGGCCGCGCCCGCCGCGACTGCCGCTGTCAGCACTTCCTGGAGCATGACGGCCTCCTGCGGGGCACTTACCCGCCCGTATCCACGGTATGCCCTACAGCCAGGCGGCGAACTCCAGCAGCAGCTCGGCGTCCCGGCGCCGGCCCGCGGCCAGCGCCCGGTTCCCGGACTCCACGGCGCGGAACAGCGTCCAGCCCCGCAGCCGGTCCCGGTCCAGCTCCAGGGAGTCGGCCAGCTTGTTCACCCGGCGCCGGGCGCCCGCGGCCCCGGCCGAGGAAGCGACCTGGTCCTCCAGCCGGTCCCGGACCAGCCGGGCCAGGTCGTAGGCACGGTCCCCGGTCAGCGGGTCCGGCCCCACCGCCAGCCACGGCGCCCGCTCGCCCGCCAGCACCTTGCCCTGCCGGAAGTTCCCGTGCAGCAGCAGCTCCTCGCCGGGCAGGGCCGTCAGCTCCTCGCGGACCGCGAGCGCGGCGGAGGCCAGCGCCGCGACGTCCGGCGGGGCCTTGCGCAGGACCTCCGCCTGCTGCGCGGTGCGCTGCGCCACCGTCTCGAACGGATGCCCGGCCGGCGGGGCCACCCACAGCCGGCGCAGCGTCCCGCACGCCTCCAGCAGCGCCTTCGCCTCCGGCAGCGACCGCAGCGACACCTCCGGGTGGAGCCGTTCCAGCAGCAGCCCGCCGTCCTCCTCGTGGTGGCGGGTGTCGAGGATCCGGACGGCCCCGAAACCGCCCCAGTGCGCCAGCGCGGCCAGCTCCCGGTCGGGCCTGGCCTGCGGGGGAGCCAGCTTCAGCGCGGCCGGCGTCCCGTCGGCGTAGTGCACGAGGACGACCAGGCTGCTGCGTCCGCCCGGTGCCTGCACCCGCTGGGCCCGCACCTCACGCCGGGCCAGCGCCGCCTCGGCGAGCCGGGGCAACTGCCCCAGCCAGTCCGCGTTCTGCGCCGATTCCGGCGTCTCGCCGAGCGCCCGTACAAGCCGCTGCGGCGGTTCGAAAGCCATGCGTGCGTGATCCCTTTCAGCTGGTCCGGGCTCGTTCTCCACGTTCCGTGAGCCCAGGGAAGGCTACGCCGACACCGCGCCAGCGTGCCGCGCGCACGGCCGCGGCGCTGAGCGCGTCGGCCGCCTCGCGGCGCAGCCGTCCCTCCGCCGCCCGCACCAGATCGGAGTACGCGCCCGCCACCCGGTCCTCGATCTCGGCGGCCAGCCGCTCGGCGTCGGCCGGGCCGCTCACCTCGAACGGCAGGGCGTACGCGGCCTCCGAGGGCCGCGGGGCACCGCCCATCTCGCGGACCGTGCGGGCCAGGGCGTCCCGCCGCGCGAGGTGGCCGCCGTACGCGTCGCGGGCCTCGGCCGACCGCGCGGCGGAGGCCCGGGCGCCGACGACCCCGTAGCCGTACGCGGCCGCGTGCTCGGCGGCGAGTGCGGACTGCGCCGCCTCCAGGGCGCGGTTCGCGGGGGAGGGGGTGGTCTTCACGGCGTGGCTCCCTGGGGCGAGGTCAGCAGGTAGGCGTGTACGGCGCCGCAGGCGGCCACCGAGGCCAGCATCCGGGCCAGCTCACCGGGCGCCCCGGCCAGGGCGATGGTCCGGGCCTCGGCCAGGCTCCGCTCGGCGTCCGCGAGGGCGGCCAGCGCCTCGTCGGGCTTCGGCGGCACGGGGTCCGCGCTCGCCACGGGGGCGCCGAGGGTGAAGCCGATGGCGCGGCAGCCCTCCTCGACGTCGGCCTGCTCCACCA
>NZ_JBHYVA010000508.1:0-6251 GCF_042750055.1 Streptomyces sp. NPDC059456 | reverse complement strand
GGAACGGCTGGCACTTCATGCCGGCCGGGGGGGGGCCCCCCGCGCGCGCCCCCCCATCGCTGCGTCCGACAGGACGAACACGTCCTCGGCCCCGTCGAGCACGCCGCCGGACGGGTCGTCCGATCCGTCGCGGCGCACGACGTCCCGCTCGGGCATCAGGATGTCGCGGACGACGACCGCGCACAGGTAGAGCGTCGCCAGCAGGTGGACGGTGATCGCCAGCTGGTAGCCCTCCACGGGCAGGCCCTGGTGCTTGTCCCCGCTGGTCGTGTAGGCGAGGTACAGCCAGATCCCGAGGAAGTACACGACCTCGCCGGCCTGCCAGATCAGGAAGTCCCGCCAGCGCGGCCGGGCCAGCGCGGCCAGCGGGATGAGCCACAGCACGTACTGCGGCGAGTAGACCTTGTTGGCCAGGATGAAGGCGGCCACGACCAGGAACGCCAGCTGGGCGAAGCGGGGGCGGCGCGGGGCGGTCAGCGTGAGCACACCGATGCCGGCGCACAGCAGCAGCGTCAGGCCCGTCGCGTACGTGTTCGCGTCGTGCAGGGGGTTCCCGGAGCGCTGCGAGATGAGCAGCCACACGGAGCCGAAGTCGATCGGGCGTTCCTGGCTGAAGGTGTAGAACTTCTTCCAGCCGTCCCAGGCGAAGATCATGACGGGCAGGTTCACCACGAGCCACGAGACGGCCGCGCCGAGGGCGGCGGAACCGAACGCCCGCCACTTCCCGGCGCGCCAGCACAGCACGAACAGCACGCCGAGCAGCAGGACGGGATAGAGCTTGGCGGCGGTGGCCAGGCCGATGAAGACGCCGAAGAGCAGGGTGCGGCCGCGGGACCACATGAGCATCCCCGCGGCGGTCAGGGCGATGGCCAGCAGGTCCCAGTTGATCGTCGCGGTGAGCGCGAAGGCGGGCGC
This sequence comes from Streptomyces sp. NPDC059456, assembly GCF_042750055.1. NCBI lineage: Bacteria > Bacillati > Actinomycetota > Actinomycetes > Kitasatosporales > Streptomycetaceae > Streptomyces > Streptomyces sp. NPDC059456. Next base: position 5,336 of record NZ_JBHYVA010000508.1, on the reverse strand, counting down.
CAGGGCGAGGAGCAGCGCGTCCCAGGGCCGGCGGTGGTGGGTGCGCGCGACGCACACGGCGATGACCGCGGCGCAGGCCATCAGCATCCCCGCGTTGACCATCCAGTACATCTGCTCGCGGTGCTGGAGGGAGCCGCCGCCCGGGGTGAACCAGGACGCCACCTCCATGAAGAGCCCGGTGAGCACCGGGTACTCCAGGTACTCCATGTCGCCGGGCAGCCGGTCGAAGTAGGGCGTGAGGCCGTCGGCGAAGCCGCGTACGGAGAACAGGTGCGGGATGTCGGAGTAGCAGGCGTGGGTGTACTGGGAGCCGGCTCCCCGGAACCACGCCCAGTCGTAGCAGGGCAGCTTCTGCACCATGCCGAGCGCGAACATCCCCAGGGCGACCAGGACCACGACGCGGACCGGGGTCAGCCAGTGGCCGCCCAGCCGGGCGTAGCGGCCCATCGGGCCGCCGAGGAACTCGCTGCCGGCCGCGGCGACCTCGTCCTGCTGGGTGGGCAGTACGGGCCGGTCCTCGTGCACCTTCGTCATGCGCTCATCCTGCCGTACCGGGCCGGGCGTGCGGGAGGGCCGCCGCACGGTGTGCGACGGCCCTCGTCGGAGCAGGGGGGAGACGGGTCAGCCCGAGGTCCCCATGCTGGTCCCCCAGCTGGTGCCGCCCGGACGGCCCGGTCTGCCCGTCGGCGTGGACGACGGTGATCCGGTGGATCCGCCGCCGGGACCACCGCCGGGACCGCCGTTGGTGTTGCCGCCGTTGTTGTTGCCTCCGCTGCTGTCCGGGATGCAGTACAGCTCCCACGGCTTGCAGGTCGGCTTGCCGCCCTTGGACGGGGACGGGGAGACCGGCGGCGAGGAGCTCGCCGAGGGCGAGGGCATCGACGGGGACGGCGACGGGGAGAAGGACGGGGACGGCGAGGGGGCGCCGGAGGCGTCCGCGGTGACGCCGATCTTGTCGGCCTCCGGGAACTCCTTGACGGGGGTGCCCTTGAGCGCTTCCTTCATGTACTCGGTCCAGATGGCGGCCGGGATGTCACCACCGTGGATGGAGTCGACGCCGCCCACGCCGTTCATGGAGATCAGCTTCTTGTCCGCCGAGTTCGGGTCGGTGCGGAACAGGGCGACCGAGGTGGACAGCTCCGGGGTGTAGCCGACGAACCAGGCCGACTTGTTCTGGTCGGTGGTTCCGGTCTTGCCGGCGGCGGGCCGCGTGAAGCCGAGCTTCCTGACCTTGGTGCCGGTGCCGTTGTCGACGACGTTCTCCAGCACCTTGGTGACGTTGTCGGCGATGGCGTTGTCCATCGCCCGCTGCTCCTTGGGGGCCCCGAAGCCGGGCAGCTCCTTGCCGTCCTTCTCGACGCTCGTCACGGAGAACGGCTCGCGGTGGGTGCCGGAGGCCGCGAACGTGGCGTACGAGTCGGCCATGCGGATGGCGCTCGGGGTCGAGGTGCCGAGGGCGAACGAGGCGTCGTTGTTCGGGTTCATCGAGTCCTTGAGGATGCCCGTGGACGCGGCGACCTCCCGGACCTTGTTGTGGCCGACGTCGAAGACGAGCTGTGCGAACGGCACGTTGATGGACTTCTCCATCGCCTCGTTGAGGGTCACGTATCCGTAGGGGTAGGTGCTCTCGTTCTTCTGCTTGAACGGCTTGCCGGAGGCGTCCCGCAGCGGCTTGCCGTCGCGGTTGTTGATCACGGTCAGGTCGTTCGCGTTGTACTTGCTGTCGGCCGAGATGCCCTGGCCGTTCGAGTTCTGGGTGCCGTACTCCATCGCCGCCGCCAGGACGTACGGCTTCCAGGTCGATCCGACCGGGACGCCGATGGTGTTGGCGTTGTTGCTGAAGTACTTCTTGTCCATGCCCGGGCCGCCGTACAGGGCCACGATCGCCCCGGTCTTCACGTCCACGGAGGCGGCGCCGAACTGGACGAAGGTGTCGTACTCGGGGCGGGCCTTCTCGTCCAGGAAGTCGTTGCGGGTCTCCTCGACGGCCTTGACCAGGGCGTCCACCTTCGGCTTCTGGAAGGTGGTCTTGATCTGGTAGCCGCCGCGGGCCATCTCGTCGGCCGTGCTGTTCGTGACCTTCATCACGTACTGCTTGGCCGTCTCGACCAGGTAGCCGGTCTGCCCGGACAGGCTGCGGGCCTGCTCGGAGTCGATGATCTTGGGGAACTCGGTGAACTGGGCCCGCTCGGACTTCTGCATCCGGCCCACCGAGACCTCGCGGTCCAGCACCCAGGCCCAGCGCTCCTTGGCCCGCTCGGTGTTCTTCTCGGGGGTGGCGGCGGAACCGATGCCGCCGTCGGGGTTGTAGAGGTTGGGACCCTTGAGCACGGAGGCCAGGAAGGCGCTCTCGGACGGCGTGAGGTCCTTGCAGTCCTTGCCGAAGTAGGCCCGCGCGGCCGCCTGGATGCCGTAGGCGTCCCGGCCGTAGTACGCGGTGTTGAGGTAGCCCGCGAGGATCGTGTCCTTCTCCTCGGACACACCGAGCTTTATCGAGATGAAGAGCTCGGTGACCTTGCGCTTCAGCGTCTGGTCGGAGTCCAGGTACGTGTTCTTCACGTACTGCTGGGTGATCGTCGAGCCGCCCTGGGTGGATCCGCCCTTGGCCATGTTCCACACGGCACGGGCGATGCCCATCGGGTCGACGCCCTTGTCCGTCTCGAAGGACTCGTTCTCCGCGGAGATCACGGCGTTCTGCATCGACTTGGGGATCTTGTCGATGGGCACGATCTGGCGGTTCATCGAACCGCCGGTGGCCACCATCTGGGTGCCGTCCGCCCAGTAGAAGACGTTGTTCTGCGCCTGGGCCGCCTTGTTCGGGTCGGGCTTGTTCACCGAGGCGATGCCGATGCCGGCGCCCGCCGTGATGACGGCGAAGAAGCCGAGGGCCGTGCCGCAGACCAGCTTCCAGGACGGAAGGAACCGCTTCCAGCCGTCCCTGTCGGAGCGCGGGTAGTTGATCAGCCGCTTGTCCGGGCGGCCCGCGCCGCGGCCGGCGCCGCCGGCGGCGCCGCGGCCACGGCCTCCGGATCCGCGGGGAGCGGACCGGCGCGCCCCGGTACGGCCGGCGTGGCCCGGCGGCTCTGCGTACGGTCCGCTGTGGGACGCGGTGGGAACGTCACGTGCGGGCCCGGCACCCCGGCCAGGGCGCTGCTGGGCGGCCCGACGGGCCGCGGCACGTCCACCGCCGCCCTCGGGCTGCGACGGTTTGCGGCGGTGCTCGCTCATCGAACGACTACTCCTCGGGCAGGCGAGTGGCCTGGAAGCGGCAGGCGAATTCCGGTTCCCCCCGTTGTCATGGCCCACAGACTACGCACGCTCAAAACCCGAACAGTGCCGAAGTTCACCCCAAATCAGGCAACTCGCCTGGTACGAATTAGTGATGTGACGCCGGTCACTACGTCACCCCTTGTCGCCGAAGACGGCCCGTTCTATCGTCTGGATGTATCGAGCCGATACATCAGCTCGGTATAAAACTCAGGGGCGAAGGAGAGGCAGGCGGATGAGCAGGCGCTCAGGCATCCTCGAGTTCGCCGTCCTCGGCCTGCTTCGCGAATCCCCCATGCACGGATACGAGCTCCGCAAGAGGCTCAACACCTCGCTGGGGGTGTTCCGGGCGTTCAGCTACGGGACGCTCTATCCCTGCCTCAAGACGTTGGTCGCCAACGGCTGGTTGATCGAAGAACCGGGCAACGCCCCGGAAGACGCTCTCGCCACTTCACTCGCAGGGCGCCGCGCCAAGATCGTCTACCGGTTGACGGCAGCGGGGAAGGAGCACTTCGAAGAGCTCCTGTCCCACACGGGCCCGGACGCCTGGGAGGACGAGTCCTTCGCCGCGCGCTTCGCCTTCTTCGGCCAGACCGAGCGGGACGTGCGCATGCGGGTCCTGGAGGGCCGCCGCAGCAGGCTGGAGGAGCGCTTGGAGAAGATGCGCGCCTCTCTCGCCCGTACGCGGGAGCGCCTCGACGACTACACGCTTGAGCTGCAGCGACACGGAATGGAGTCCGTGGAGCGTGAAGTGCGCTGGCTGAACGAGCTCATCGAGAGTGAGCGGGCGGGACGGGATCAGAGACGATCCGGTCCGCCCGACGAAACTGCAAAGTGAGGCCTGCATCTCGCAGGCCTCGTCCGAGAACAAACAGGGAGCAACCGGAATGGGTTCGGTTCGCGTAGCCATCGTCGGCGTGGGCAACTGCGCCGCCTCGCTGGTGCAGGGCGTCGAGTACTACAAGGACGCCGACCCGGCGGCCAAGGTCCCCGGTCTGATGCACGTCCAGTTCGGCGACTACCACGTGCGCGACGTCGAGTTCGTCGCCGCGTTCGACGTCGACGCGAAGAAGGTCGGCCTCGACCTTTCGGACGCCATCGGCGCCAGCGAGAACAACACGATCAAGATCTGTGACGTCCCCAACAAGGGCGTGACCGTGCAGCGCGGCCACACCCTGGACGGCCTGGGCAAGTACTACCGCATGACGATCGAGGAGTCCGCCGAGACCCCGGTCGACGTGGTCCAGGTCCTCAAGGACCGTGAGGTCGACGTTCTGGTCTGCTACCTGCCCGTCGGCTCCGAGGACGCGGCGAAGTTCTACGCCCAGTGCGCCATCGACGCCAAGGTCGCCTTCGTCAACGCCCTCCCGGTCTTCATCGCCGGCACCAAGGAGTGGGCCGACAAGTTCACCGAGGCCGGTGTCCCGATCGTCGGCGACGACATCAAGTCGCAGGTCGGCGCCACCATCACGCACCGCGTGATGGCGAAGCTGTTCGAGGACCGCGGTGTCCGGCTCGAGCGCACCATGCAGCTCAACGTCGGCGGCAACATGGACTTCAAGAACATGCTGGAGCGCGACCGCCTGGAGTCGAAGAAGATCTCCAAGACGCAGGCCGTCACCTCGCAGATCCCGGACCGCGAGCTCGGCGAGAAGAACGTCCACATCGGCCCGTCCGACTACGTGGCGTGGCTCGACGACCGCAAGTGGGCCTACGTCCGCCTCGAAGGCCGCGCCTTCGGCGACGTCCCGCTGAACCTCGAGTACAAGCTCGAGGTGTGGGACTCCCCGAACTCCGCCGGTGTCATCATCGACGCCCTGCGCGCCGCGAAGATCGCCAAGGACCGCGGTATCGGTGGCCCGATCCTCTCGGCTTCGAGCTACTTCATGAAGTCCCCGCCGGTGCAGTACTTCGACGACGAGGCCCTGGCCAACGTCGAGAAGTTCATCAAGGGCGAGGTCGAGCGCTAAGTCGGACCCACGGGTCTTCGGACACCTGGTCTTCGGCTGTTCTTCCGCGGGGGGGGGGGCGGGGCGCGGGGCCCCGTGGGGCGGGGGGGGGGGCCCCCC
>NZ_JBHYVA010000507.1:4610-6260 GCF_042750055.1 Streptomyces sp. NPDC059456 | reverse complement strand
CCCGTCCTTCCTCACGACGGGACCCGACGGCGCCCTGTGGGTCACCCTCAACCAGGCCGACGCCATCGGCCGGATCTCCGTCTCCGGCGAAGTCAGCCTGCACCCGCTGCCCACCCCCGGCGCGGCCCCGGTCGGGCTCGCGGCCGGCCCCGACGGGAGCCTGTGGTTCGCCGAGATCGGGGCCGGGCGGATCGGGCGGCTCACGCCCGGCGGAACGGGCGTGGAGATCGACGGGTTCGCGCTGCCCGAGGCCGGTTGCCGCCCGCACGCCGTCGCGGTCGCCCCGGATGGGACCTGCTGGTTCACCGAGTGGGGCAGCGGCCGGGTCGGCTCCGTCACCCCGGACGGGAAGATCACCGAGCACCCGCTCGGGGCCCCCGACTGCGAACCCCACGGGCTGGCCTTCGGCCCCGACGGCACCCTGTACGTGGCCGAGGAACGCGGCCGCGTCTCCCGCTGGGAGGTGCGCCGCAGGTCCTGAGGAACCGTCGTCGCCGGCCGTTGACCCTCACACGGTGTCAGGTGGTGACATCGGTCCGGACGGACGGCCGCCGCTCACCGCGGGCGGCCCGCAACGACCCCAGGAGGATGGCCTTCCCGTGCTCGACTACGTGGGCTCCGGCCCGTACTGCTTCACCAACTCCCTCTCGATGGTGCTGGGCCGCTCCGCGCCGCCGCCACCGGTCATCGAGACCCTGACCGGCTCCCCGTTCGGCATGCAGCTCATCGCGGGCTCGCTGCCGCTGTTCGATCCGTACGGCTGGCACCCGGAGACCGGGCTCGACGCCGCGATCGGACACCTGGGCTGGACGTGCGAGCGCAGCGACGGCGGGTCCCCCGAAGAGGCGCTGGGGCGGCTCCGGGCCGCCTGCGCCGCGGGGCCGGTCCTCGTCGGGCCGGTGGACATGGGCCTGCTGCTGCACCAGCCCGGCACGCCGAACTCCGACGGCGGCGACCACTACGTCGTCGTCCTGGCCGTCGGGGCGGAGCAGGTCCGCTTCCACGATCCGCACGGCTTTCCCCACGCCACCCTCCCCGTCGAGGCGTTCCTGGCGGCCTGGGAGGCGAAGTCGGTCGGCTACGTCGACGCTCCCTACGTCCTGCGGACCGGTTTCGTCCGCGCGTACGAGGTCACCGCGGCCGAGGCACTGCGGGCCTCGCTCCCGGAGGCGGTGCGGTGGCTGACGGGCCGCAGCGACCTGCCGATGCCGCCCGGCTCCCTCGGCGGTGCCGCGGCGGTCGAAGAGCTCGCCGCCCTGCTGTCCCGGGGACCGGATCCCGCCGTCCGCCACTTGCTCACCGCGTTCGGCGTCCGCGTCGGCGCCCGACGCCTGGGCGACGCCGCGGCCTGCCTCGCGCACCTCGGCCTCGACGAAGCCGCCGCCATCGCCGCGGACCAGGCCCGGCTCGTGGGGAGCCTGCAGTTCCCCCTGGTCACCGGGGACGACGAAGGGGCTGCGGCGGCCCTGCGGCTCCTCGCCCCGACGTACGAACGCCTCCGCGAGGCCCTGAGCGCGGGGCCGCCCGCTACGGGTGCAGTTCCACGTTGATGTGCGGGGCCAGTGCCCGGAGGAAGCCGGGCGCTTCGAAGAGTTCGCCGGCGGAGGCGACGACGGGGGCGGGGCGCGGGCGGGCGGGGTCGACCCGGGC
>NZ_JBHYVA010000507.1:0-4600 GCF_042750055.1 Streptomyces sp. NPDC059456 | reverse complement strand
CCCCGACCGGGGGCCCCTCCCACTGGGGCACCTCCCGGGCTGGGGGGGCTAACTTGCGTGTGGGCGGCGGGGGGCGGGGGCGCGCGGGCGGGGGGAGGGGGGGCGGCGGGTGTGGCGGGGGGCTCCCGATTCCACCGCGAGGGGCGCGGTGACGGCGTAGATGTCCCGGCCGCTCGCCACGGCGCGCCGCTCGGCGTCGCCGGAGCGCACCACGACGTCGACGAGGAAGGTCTGCGCGGACCGGCCCTGCTCGTCGACCGCGGTGGGAGCGGGCGAGTCCGCGGCCACCACGCCGCCCGCAGCCTCGACCGTCATGTAGGTGCGCACCTCGGGAATGGGCAGGTGGCTGGGGACGGTGACGACGTCGGCCATCGTGAACCCGCCGAGGACGCTGCGCGGCCCCACCGGGTCCGGGAAGGGCCACTGGAGGGTGGGCAGTTCGTCGTCGTGGTACTCCAGCCGCCCCCCGGTGAAGCGGACGCGCCTTCCGCCGCGGCGCTCGGCGGAGACCTTGCCGGCGGCGCGCGTCCCCTCCGTCGGGTGCCAGCCGTCCAGCCCGTACGCGATGTGCGCCTCGTCGGCCGTCTCCCAGTCGCCCATCGCCGCGGTGACCATCAGGTCGCCGAGGCCCCCGTAGAAGGCCATCGCGGGGACGATCACGGTGCCGGCGTCCCGGGCGCGGTCCGCGAACTGCGCGAACGTGTCGGCGTTGGCCTCGATCTCCGCCGCGACGTCGACGTACGGGATCCGGGCGCGCAGGGCCGCTTCGATCACGGGCGCCGCTGTCGTGGCGAACGGGCCCGCACAGTTGACGACGGCCGCCGCCCCGGCCAGTGCGCGGTCGAGCGCGTCCGGGTCGTCGACCGGCGCGGGGCGGACGTCGAGCCCGAGCCCGGGGTGCTCCTGCGCGAGTGCGCGGAGCTTGTGGGCGTCCCGCCCGGACAGGACCGGGACGAACCCGCGTTCCCGGAGCCGGGCCACCACGAACCTGCCGGTGTGTCCGTACGCCCCGTACACCGTGACCGTCGCGTTCTCCGCGGCTGTCGCCATCTCCGTCGCCGTCGCCGGCTGCCCCGTTGCCATGACTCGTCTCGTCTCCCGTGCTCGTACTGATCGACTGCCGCCATCCTGGCCCGGTGGAACGCCGGGCCGTGAGTGTCCCGAACGACACGCCCCGTACACTTTCGGACATGGGATCTGTCGCGCTGGCCGCCACCGACGGGATGCTCCACTTCGAACTCTCCGTGGCCATGGAGGTCTTCGGCTCCGCGCCGGCCGCGGTCACCGTCCCCTGGTACGACCTGACGGTCTGCGGGACGGACACGGTGCGCTTCGGCCGGTTCAGCCTGGAACCCGACCACGGCCTCGACCGCCTCCGGGACGCCGACACCGTGATCGTCGCCGGCTGGGCCGACGTCGACGTGGATCCGCCCGCCGAGCTGGTCGAGGCGGTGCGCGCCGCCCACGACGCGGGCGCCCGCGTGGCCTCGCTGTGCACGGGCGCGTTCGTACTGGCCGCCGCCGGCGTCCTGGACGGGAAGCGCGCCACCACGCACTGGGCGCACACCGACGCCCTGGCGGCCCGCCACCCGGCGGTGGAGGTCGACCCGGACGTCCTCTACGTGGACAACGGCAGGGTGTTCACCTCCGCCGGCAAGGCCGCGGCGCTGGACCTGTGCCTGCACCTCGTCCGCCTCGACCACGGCTCGTCCGTCGCCAACACCGTCGCCCGGCGCCTGGTCGTACCCCCGCACCGGTCCGGCGGCCAGGCGCAGTTCGTCACCGCCCCGGTGCCCGCGCAGGACGACCATCCCCTCACCGCCCTGCTCCCCTGGGTCATCGAACGGCTCGACCAGCCGCTGACCGTGGAGGACCTGGCCCGTCAGGCCCGGATGAGTTCGCGCCACCTGAGCCGGCACTTCCGGGCGGCGACCGGCACCACTCCCCTGCAATGGCTGCTGGCCCAACGGATCCGCCACGCCCAGGAGTTGCTGGAGCAGACCGACGACGGCATCGACGCCATCGCGGACTCCACCGGCATGGGCACCGCCACGACGCTCCGCCGGCACTTCAACCGCACCCTCGGCGTCCCCCCGGACACGTACCGCCGCACGTTCCGCGCAAAATCCCGCCGCCCCACGGAGCCGTAGGCCGCCGAACTGCGCCACACGCGAGAGCGGACGGCCGAAACGCCAGTGGCAGGCCGTGCAGGCGCACGTCACGGCCGCGGACGGCCGCTCGGGGGTGTCGCGGTCCGGGGTGGAGCCCACGGCCAACCCCGCAGTGATGATCCGCATGGACCCGCCCCGGTACGGGTTCGCACACCTCCCCGCCGACGAACACGTCAAGGCGGCGGGGCGTCATGCGGAACACCGGCGCCCGGTACGAGGGCGGCGGGGCCGCACCGTACGGATGGCACGGCGGAGCGACGTGCCGCCGCCTGCCGGCGGACCGGGTCAGGTCCCGGCGGTGGTGGTGCAGCAGGTCCGGGGGGCGGTGTCGGTGTCGGGCTCGGCGTCGGGCTTGGCGTCGGGCTCGGCGTCGGCCTTGACCACGTACACCTCCCACGGTTCGTTGCCCGGGCCGGTGATCCACACCTTGTCCTGGAGGGCGTGGCAGCACGTGGTGTCGTATTCCTCGGACGTGGCCAGGCCCGCCCCCGCGAGGCGGGCGGCTGCGGCGTCGACCTCCTCGGTGGAGGCGACCTCGACGCCGAGGTGGTCCAGGCGGGTTTCCTCCCCCGCCCGGCCCTCGATGAGGACGAGCTTGAGCGGCGGCTCGGTGAGGGCGAAGTTGGCGTAACCCTCGCGACGCTTGGCGGGCTCGGCCCGGAACAGCGTGGAGTAGAAGGCGATGGAGCCTTCGAGGTCGGCGACGCGCAGGGCGAGCTGGACGCGGGACATGGCGGTCTCCTCGGGGTGCAGGCTGTTTCGATGAATATCGATACAGTCGACGTTGCCACTCGATTCGACAGCTGTCAACATAGAGACATGTCGAAACAAGCTGGTCTTCCGTCGGCGTGCTGTGCACCGATGGTGCGCGAGCCGCTGGGCGAGGACGCCGCGGCCGAGCTGTCGCGGATGTTCAAGGCGCTGTCGGATCCCATCCGCCTGCGGCTGCTGTCGCTGATCGCCTCGTTCGCGGGGGGCGAGGCGTGCGTCTGCGACCTCACCGGTCCGTTCGACGTCTCCCAGCCGACGATCTCCCACCACCTGAAGGTGCTGCGGGAGGCCGGGCTGGTGGACTCGGAGCGGCGCGGCACGTGGGTGTACTACTGGGTCCTGCCCGGGGCGCTGGCCAGGCTGTCCGCCCTGCTGGAGATTCCGGCCGGAACCGAAGCGGCGGCCGGATCGTGAGCGCCGGGGCGCCGCTGATCCGGCGGGCGGCCGTCGAGGGGATCGGCACGGCCGCGCTGGTCGCGGTGGTGGTCGGCTCCGGCATCCAGGCCACCGGGCTGACCCGGGACGTCGGCGTACAGCTGCTGGCCAACTCCCTTGCGACCGTCTTCGGTCTGGGCGTGCTGATCGCGTTGCTCGGGCCGGTGTCCGGGGCGCACTTCAACCCCGTGGTCACGTTGGCCGGGTACGTCACCGGCCGCCGGGGCGGCGACGGCCCCGGCCTGCGCGAGGTCGCCGCGTACGTACCGGCGCAGGTGGCCGGGGCGATCGGCGGCGCGGTGCTCGCGGACGCGATGTTCGCCAGGCCGGCGGTGGCCTTCTCCACCCACGACCGGTGGGCCGGGCACCTGTGGCTCGGCGAGGTGGTGGCCACCGCCGGGCTGGTCTGGCTGGTCTTCGGCCTGGCCCGGGCCGGCCGCCGGGACCTCGCGCCCGTGCTGGTCGCCTCGTACATCGGGGCGGCGTACTGGTTCACCTCGTCCACCTCCTTCGCCAATCCGGCGGTGACCATCGGCCGGGCGTTCACCGACACCTTCGCCGGGATCGCCCCGGCCTCCGTCGTGCCGTTCCTCGCGGCGCAGCTGGTCGGTGCCCTCGTCGGTCTGGCCCTGGTCGCCGCCTGCTTCGGCCGCGCGGAGCCGGGCCCCACCGGACGGGCCGCCGCCCCGCGGGATCCCGCCGTGCCCGTACCCGCGCCCGCTGCTGCCCCCGTAGCCGCCTCGGCCGCTGTTCCCGTCACCGTTCCCGTCGCTGTTCCCGTCGAAGAAAGTGGCCTGCCCTCATGAGCCGTTCCGTCACACCGTCCGTGCTGTTCGTCTGCGTGCACAACGCCGGTCGCTCCCAGATGGGTGCCGCCTTCCTCACCCGACTGGCCGGGGACCGGGTGCAGGTGCGCTCCGCCGGCTCCGCGCCCGCCGACGCCGTGAACCCGGCGGTGGTGGAGGCCATGGCCGAGGTCGGCATCGACATCTCCGCCGAGGCGCCCAAGGTGCTCACCGTCGAGGCCGTGGCGGCCTCCGACGTCGTGATCACGATGGGCTGCGGGGACGCGTGCCCGTATTTCCCCGGGAAGCGGTACCTGGACTGGCAGTTGGAGGATCCGGCCGGGCAGGGCGTGGCGGCCGTCCGCCCGATCCGGGACGAGATCGAGCGCCGCATCCGCGCCCTGCTGGCCGATCTCGGCATCGCGGCCGCGGCATGAC
>NZ_JBHYVA010000506.1:1503-6281 GCF_042750055.1 Streptomyces sp. NPDC059456 | reverse complement strand
CCACACCCCCGCCAGCACCCCCTCCTCTCGCGCCGACGACCCCTGCCCACGCCTCTCCCCCCCCCCCCCCCCCCCACGGGCCTTTTCCAGACGTAGGAGCAGTGCCGTGCCCGAGGGGCATACGATCCACCGCCTCGCCCAGGACCACACCGAGCGCTTCGCAGGGCGGCCGGTCCGGGTGAGCAGCCCGCAGGGCCGGTTCGCCGAGAGCGCCGCCCTCCTCGACGGGCGGGACCTGGAGAGCGCCGAGGCACACGGCAAACACCTCTTCCTGGAACTCGGCGACGCCTGGATCCACATCCACCTCGGCCTGTTCGGCAAGCTCGGCTTCGGCCCCGCCCCGGCGCCCCCGGCCACCGACACGGTCCGGCTGCGCCTGCTCAACCCCGAGCACTGGGCCGACCTGCGGGGTCCCACCGCCTGCGCCCTGATCGGCGAAGCCGAGAAGAAGGCGGTGCACGAACGGCTCGGCCCCGACCCGCTGCGCCCGGCCGACGACCCGGACCGCGCCTGGAAGCGGATCTCCCGCTCCCGCACCACCGTCGCCGCCCTGCTGATGGACCAGAAGGTGATCGCGGGCGTCGGCAACGTCTACCGCGCCGAGGTCCTCTTCCGGCACGGCATCGACCCGTACCGGCTGGGCAAGGACCTCACGCGCGGCGAATGGGACGCCCTGTGGGCCGACCTGGCGGTGCTGATGCGCGAGGGCGTGCGGAACAACCGGATCGACACCGTCCGCGACGAGCACCTGCCCGAGGCGATGGGCCGCCCGCCCCGCGTGGACGACCACGGCGGCGAGGTGTACGTCTACCGCAGGGCGAACATGCCGTGCCACATCTGCGGGGCCGAGGTCCGCACCGCCGACCTCGCGGCCCGCAACCTCTTCTGGTGCCCGGCCTGCCAGCAGCGCTAGCCGCACGGAACACGGCGGCCCCGGCCCCGGCCGCGCCCCGCCCCGGCCGCGCCGGCCCCGGTCCGGGGCGGGGTGGCCGGGGGAGGCGGGCCTCGGCTTCGGTCAGAAACCGTGGGGGAGCCAGGGGGAGACGTCGGAGGTGAAGGCCCGTGAGGCCGCCGTCAGGGCGCCCGGGACCAGCTCGCGCACCCGGCCGGCCGCCGCCAGGGAGCTCAGGGTGATCCCGCCGAGGTACGCCGAGCCCAGCTCCCGGACCGACAGCTCCAGGTCCGCCGGGTCCGCGGTCCGCATGCAGCGGGCGGCGCCCTGCGCGTCGCAGACGAGCCGCCACCGCCCCTCGTTCCACGGGCAGAACGCGTCCTCGACCTCCATCACCACGTCCAGCGGGCCCGCGTACGTCCGCGCCTCCAAGGCCGCCGGCAGGTCCACCAGCCGCAGGTGCAGGGAGTCGCGCGGGCTCGGCCGCGACCGCCTGATGTCGCTGACCAGGTGGAGCAGCGGATCGTCCACCGGCCGCTTGCCCGCCCGTACCGTGGACGTTAGGTCGAGCTCGAACAGGTAGCGCCACAGCGCGGCCGTCACCGCCGGGTCCAGCGCGTCGAGATCGGCCACCTCGACCTTGCCCTCCGGGCCCTGCGGCTCCCAGTCGGCCCTGACCCGGTAGCGGGCGTACCCGGCCACCTCGCCGTCCGCCCGCTCGGCCACCACGCACTTCAGCGGCGAAGCGCCCCCGCGGGCCGCCTCCGGGTCCAGCACCGTGAACCGCTCCCAGCCGGGCTGCCGCGCCGGCATGCCGGGCCGCCGGGCGACCAGCTGTGCGTACACCTGCTCGCAGTCCGGCAGCGCCTTCTGCGGATCGACGAGCCGCAGCCGGACCTCGTCCGTCCCGGCCGGCAGCGAGAGCCGGACGCGCGTGGTGTCGACGGTCACGGACAGCGCGTACGTCGCCGTGCCGTAGCCGAAACGTCCGTAGATCGCCGGCTCCGAGGCCGTCAGCACGGCGAGCGGCTCGCCACCCGCCCGGACGTCGTCCAGCTGACGGCGCATCATCGACGTGAGCACCCCGCGCCGGCGGTGCGTGGGCGCGACCCCCACCATCGTGACCCCGGCGGCCGGCACCAGCGCCCCGCCCGGCACCGACAGGCGGAAGGAGAAGGCGCCGGCCGAGCCGACGCAGGTCTCGCCGTCCCAGACGCCCAGTGAGCGCCCCGGCTCCGTCAGGGACCGGTAGAGGTCTCTCTCCTGGGCGGATTCCGGCACCCCGCCGAACGCCAGTTCCAGGTGGTCGTACCAGACATCCCACTCATCGGACTGCAATACGCGCATCTCAAGAGCCATACGGTCATCCTTACCAGGGCATTCCGTCACAGTCGACGGGTTTTCGACCGGCCGGGACCTCCGGGTCCGGGGGTCCCCCTGCGCGCGCACAGCCATGATGGATAAGGTCCCGAAGCAATGGCCGGAGCACGCAGGGAATCGCTCATGGCCCGGGCGGGCATGCTCTCGCACCGGGCGCGCACCACCCTGCGCAAATCCGCCGTGGACTACTTCCGCGGCGACGCCTCCGACTGGCTGGCCTTCGCCGGACTCCTCCTGACCGTGCCCGCGATCGCCTGCGGCACGCTCATGCTGCCCGTCTGGTTCTCGCCGTCCGCCCTCGTCCTGCCGATCGTCGCCGGCGGCCTGCTGCTGCGCCCCGCGAGCCTGCTCGCCCTGTACGCGGCCTCCGCGGCGGCCCTCATCGTCGAAGCCCTGGTCCTCGGGCCGTACACCGAGGGACCGGCCCGGGTCACCCCCGGAACGGTCCTGGTCGTGGCCGCCTGCGGATTCTTCGGACTCGTCATCGCACAGTTCCGCAGCCGCGTCGGCGTGCCCTGGCGGCGCGGCGGCACCATGCTCTTCGACCTGCGCGAACGCATCCGGGTCCAGAGCAAGCTGCCCGCCCTGCCGCGCGGCTGGCACCGCGAGATGGCCCTGCGCCCGGCCGGGGGCCAGTCCTTCTCCGGCGACTTCGTCGTCGCCGCCCGCACGAACGGCGGCCGCACCCTGGAGATCGTCCTGACCGACGTCTCCGGCAAGGGCATGGAGGCCGGCTCCCGCGCCCTGCTGCTGTCCGGCGCGTTCGGCGGCCTGCTCGGCGCCCTGCCCCCGCACGGCTTCCTGCCCGCCGCCAACGGCTACCTGCTCCGCCAGGACTGGGACGAGGGCTTCGCCACTTCCATCCACCTCGTCCTGGACCTGGAGACCGGCGACTACGAACTCCTCTCCGCCGGCCACCTGCCCGCCCTCCAGCTCTCCGCGGGCACCGGCCGCTGGCAGGAGAAGTCCGGCGAGGGCCCGCTGCTCGGCGTGTACGACGGCGCCGAGTTCGAACCCGCCCGCGGCAACCTCCGCCGCGGCGACGTCCTCATGCTGTTCACGGACGGCCTGGTCGAAACCGCCGACCGTGACATCAGCGAGGGCATCGACCGGCTCACCGGCGAAGCCGACCGCTACGTCGCCGCGGGCTGGGAGGGTGCCGCCTGGCACCTGATCGAAAAGGTCGCCAAGGACGTCAACGACGACCGGGCCCTGCTGCTCATCCGCCGCTCACCCTGAGCCGTCGGCGAGCCTGTCGGCGGACCGTCAGAGGAGCTGTCGGCAGGCCTGTTGGCGGACCGTCAGGGGAGCTGTCGGCAGGTCTGTCGGCAGGCCTGCCGGTGGGCGTGTCAGTGGTCGATGGCAGCATCGCAAGGCGTTGCCGGGCACGGAGCAGAAACGTCTTTGTGTTTCGGGCGAACGCGGTGCACACTGATCGCCGTTGAATCGAACAGGTTCAATTTTCATGCCACTTCCGTGGGGGGACGTATGACTCTCAACCGCAAGCGCGCCGCGTGGACCGGCGCGCTCGTCGCCGCCGTCGTCACGGCCGGCGCCGTGGGCGCCCCGGCGCAGGCCGCCGAGGGCAAGACCATCAAGCCGGTGGCCGACAAGATCCAGCCCAAGAAGCTGCCCGCGAGCGCCAAGGCCAAGGCCACGACCGCTGCCGCCGCCACGCCCAAGGCCAAGGCCGAGGCCAGGGCGTCGAGCCAGGCGGCGGGGGTCGCCGCTGCGGGCACCGTCTCGCTGAAGCCGGGCGAGGTGCTCAAGTCCGACGAGTACATCGCGACCGCCAACGGCTTCCTCTACATGCAGCCCGACGGCAACCTGGTCCTGGACCACAAGGCCGGCGCCGAGCTGTGGGCCTCCGGCACGTACGGCAACCCCGGCGCCTACGCCGAGTTCCAGGCCGACGGCAACTTCGTCATCTACAAGAAGGACGTCAACGGGGTCAAGGGCGCTGCCGTCTGGAGCAGCACCACGTGGGGCAACTCGAACGCCCGCCTCGACTTCCAGGACGACGCCAACCTCGTCGTCTACCGCAAGGACGGGTCGGCCGCCTGGTCGACGCGCACCTGGGAGGTGCCGGACCACACGCTGACCGGTGGCGAGAACCTGGACCGCGGCACGTGGATGGCCGCCACCAACACCGTCCTCGCCATGGACAACCGCGGCTACTTCGCCGTCTTCGAGCGCAGCACGGGCAAGGTCCGTACCGCGGCCGGTTCCTACAGCCCCGGCGCGTACGCCCGGATGCAGAAGGACGGCAACTTCGTCATCTACTCGAAGAACGGCGGCGAGGGCAAGGGCGGCGCCATCTGGAACACCGAGTCGTGGGGCAACCCCGGTGCCTACCTCGCGTACGGCATGGACTCGACCCTCGTGCTGCACGCGGCCGACAGCTCGGAGCTCGGCCGCTTCACGTCGGGTGACAACGAGCAGGGCTGATCACAGCGCCCGCAGGCCGGCCCGGGGGGGGGGTTTAACCCCGCCGCGCCGGCCCGCC
>NZ_JBHYVA010000506.1:0-1493 GCF_042750055.1 Streptomyces sp. NPDC059456 | reverse complement strand
TTACTAACCCCCCCGTGCCAGTCGTTTTGGTTGTTTGCGCTACCCACCCCCCCCCCCCCCGACCGGATTCCGCCATGGTCGCGGGCCCCCGAGCCTCCGTAGCGTCGTGACCACGATCGACGGTGGACACGGAAGGCGGCACATCATGGGGATCCGGCGGAGCAAGCGCCAGCGCGGGACCGGGCAGGAGTCGTACGAGGGCATCGGGCAGGAGCCGCACGGCCCCGCGGCCGCCGTCGAACTGCGCGGCGTGCGGCGCGAGTACGGCCGGGGCGCCGCCACCGTGCACGCCCTGCGCGGCATCGACCTCAGCCTGCCCCGCGGCAGCTTCACCGCCGTCATGGGGCCCTCCGGCTCGGGCAAGTCCACCTTCCTCCAGTGCGCCGCCGGACTCGACCTGCCGACCGCGGGCTCCGTCCGGCTCGGCGGCACCGAGATCACCGGGATGAACGAGAACGAGCTCACCGAACTGCGCCGCAGCCGGCTGGGCTTCGTCTTCCAGGCCTTCAACCTGCTGCCCTCCCTCACCGTGGAGCAGAACGTCCTGCTCCCGATGCGGCTCGCCGGCGCCGGAACGTCGGGCCCCGTCCGGGACCGGGCCCGCGACCTGCTCGCCCGCGTCGGCCTCGAAGGCAAGGGCGGGCGCCGCCCCGCCGAGCTCTCCGGCGGCCAGCAGCAGCGCGTCGCCATCGCGCGGGCCCTGGTCACCCGGCCCGACGTCGTCTTCGCCGACGAACCCACCGGCGCCCTCGACACCACCACCGCGGCCGAGGTCCTCGGCCTGCTCCGGGCCGCCGTCGACTCCCTCGGCGCCACCATCGTCATGGTGACCCACGACCCCGTCGCCGCCTCCCACGCCGACCAGGTCCTCTTCCTCGCCGACGGACTGATCGCCGACCGGCTGCCGCCCAGCTCCGCAACGGACATCGCCGCCCGGATGACCCTCCTCACCGCACCGGCGTACGCGGGAGCGGCCGCCTGATGCTGCTCCACCCGAACGGCCTGGCCCGCGCAGCGGTGCGCTTCCGCCCCGCCGCCTTCGCCGGCACCTTCGTCGCCCTGCTCATGACCGTCGCCATCGTCTCCGCCTGCGGCATCCTGCTGGAGAGCGGCGCCCGGGCGAGCCTCCCGCCGACCCGCTACGCCCACGCCCCCGTCGTGGTCGCCGCCGACCAGCAGATCCGCCGTCAGGTGGGCAGCGGGGACGGCGCGTACGAGGAAGTGGTGCCCGTGCCGGAGCGGGCCCGGGTCGACGCCGCCCTGGCGGCACGACTGGCCCCGCTCGGACGGACCGTGCCCGACGTCGTGTTCCCCGTACGCGACGGCGCGGGCGCCACCGCGCAGGCCTCGGGCTGGGGATCCACCGCCTTCACCGGCGTACGGCTCACCGCTGGCCGGGCCCCGGCGGCCCCGGGCGAGGTCGTACTGGGTGCGGGTGCGGGTGCGGGTGCGGGTGCGGGTGGGGGCCAGGGCGCGGGTGGGGGCCAGGGGGC
>NZ_JBHYVA010000505.1:0-6314 GCF_042750055.1 Streptomyces sp. NPDC059456 | reverse complement strand
CCGGGTCTGACGCCGGGCTTGTGGCCGGGTCTGACGCCGGGCTTGTGGCCGGGTCTGACGCCGGGCTTGTGGCCGGGTCTGACGCCGGGCTTGTGCCCGGGTCTGACGCCGGGCCTGCGCCCGGGCCTCCGCCTGGGCCTGCGCCCGGGCCTCCGCCGGGCCCGGGTTCGTGTCAGGCGGGGTGCCGCCGGGTGCGCAGGGCCACGTATCCCGTGAGCCCGCCGAGCGTGACGCACAGCGGCGAGTACAGCCGCAGGTCCCAGTGCCGGAAGCCGGCCGGCTTGGAGCCCAGCCCGAGCCCGGAGGCCGCGAGCCCGCCGAGGCCGCGCGCCGCGAGCGCGCCGGACACCGTCCAGAGTCCGGCGCGCACCGGCCGCGACCGCCCGAGCGGGCTCGCCGGCCGGGCGCCGGCCGCCACCAGCCCCGCGGCGGCGCCCAGCAGGCCCGCCACGGCGAAGGTCAGCGGCGCGGACGGCAGCCGCGACTCGTCCACGCCGACCACCACGGACGCGAATTCCGCGCGCGAGTCCAGCGGCCACGGGGAGAACACCCACACCGCGTGCAGGGCCCCCGCCGCTAGCAGGCCACCGGCCGCCGCCACCGCCGCACCCCGCACCGCGGGGCTCGCCGGCTCCGTGCGGACCCCCGCGGCCGCGTCCCCCGTCGTACCGAAGAGCCTGGTCATGGCACTCATGCGAACACCTCTCACCCCAGTTCCATACACCTCTGTATGGATGTTCCATACAGTACTGTATGGAACATGGCCAAGGGGAAAGTGACCAAGGACGACTGGACGATGGCGGCCCTGCGGGCGCTGGCCCGGGGTGGGTTGCAGGCGGTGGCGGTGGACGTCCTCGCCCGCGAACTCGCGGTGTCGCGCGGCAGTTTCTACTGGCATTTCGAGAACCGCGAGGCGTTGCTCGTTGCGGCCCTGGAGGCGTGGGAGCGGCATGCCACCACGGAGGTCATCGCCGTCGTCCGGGAAGAGGGGGACGCGCGGGCGCGGGCGCGGATGCTGTTCGCCGTCGCGCTGGGCGCGGAGGAGATCGCCGGGCTTGAGCCGGCTCTGGTCGCGCACACCGCGCACCCGGCGGTCGCCGAGGTCGTCGCCCGGGTCGCCCGGACCCGGCTCGACTTCCTGGCGGAGATCTTCGACGGACTGGGCTTCGGGCCGCGGGAGGCCCGCCACCGCGCGCTCGCGGCGTACGCCGCCTACCTGGGCCGGCTGGAACTGCGGCGGACCGCGCCCGACGCGGCCCCCGAGGTGCTCCCGGACGACCCGGGCGCGGAGGCGGCCCTCGACCACTTCATCACCATGATCCTGACGCCCCCGCAGGCACCCGCCTAGCCCGGCTCCCGGGCGCTGCCGTGCGTGCCGTCGGGCGGCGTCCGACACGCCGGGCCACTGTTCGGCTCCGTACTCCTCGCACCGCTCCACCTCGGTGAACCCCGGCTGCACGGCGAGGTGCAGCGCGCGGGAGTTCGCGGTCCGCGTGCAGAGCACCACCGGCTCGCCGGGAAGCGCATCTGCGAACCGGCCGGGTACGGCCGCGCACGCCTCGGCGGCGTAGCCGTGCCCCCACGCCTGTGGCAGGAAGATGTGGCCGAGTTCGGCCTCCCCGGCCTCCGGGCGGACGTGCCCGGACGCTCCGCGCCGCGCCGGTCGAGGGTGACCCTGCCGATCATCGCCCCGCCGAGCTCGACCACGAAGACCCCGGGGCGCCGCCCGGGCACCCCGGGCACCGCACGTTCGAGTGCGCCGCACGGTCGCGGGCGGCCGAGGTGGGTGCCCACCTCCGGGGACGACAGCAGCTCGATGAACGCCGCACGGTCCCGGGCCTCCGCCGCACGGAGCGCGAGCCGGCCGGTCCGCATCGGGGCGGCCGGCCAGGAGATCGGCCCGAGCCCGGTCATGGCCGGCAACGTGACGCAGGCGCACGCGAGTTGTCCGCAAGTGAATCCGCAGCGCAATCCACAAGGGAGCCCGTGGGGGAGTCCTAGGCCGGATCCCGGCGCGCGGCCGTGGCGCGGCGTACGGCTTCCGTGACCGCCGCGCGGTGGCGGGCGAGCCGCTCGGCCTCCCAGCCGGCGCCCGATTCGCCCGCCGCCGGGCCGCCCACCGCGCCGAACCAGGCCTGGGACAGGCCCATCACCAGCGTCAGGACGTCGGCCGGGTCCATCGCGGCGTCGACGTACCCCGCCTTCTGCGCCTCCTCCACCACCGCGATCTTGCCGCGGTACGACGCCGCCTCCGCGTCCGTGGCCCCGGGCCGTTCCAGCTGCTTCCACAGCACGAGCCGCATCAGGGACGGCTGGGCGACGAGGTGGTCGAAGACGGCGCCCGCGTAGCCGGGCAGGTCCTCGGCGTCGAACGGGACCGACTCCGCACCGGTCTCCAGCGCCCGCTGGAGCACGGCATCGAAGAGCTGCTCCTTGTTGCCGTAGTAGACGTAGATGAGCCGCTTGTTCGCCTGCGCGGCCTCGGCGATGCGGTCGACGCGCGCGCCGGCGATGCCGTACGCGGCGAATTCGGAGAACGCCGCGTCGAGCAGGCGTGCCTTGGTCGCGCTGGAATCCCGTGCCATGGGCGAAGCCTAGCAAGTAACTATCCGGTTATTGACATGTGGCGCGGTCCGGGTGCATAGTCGAACTATCCAGTTAGTTACTTACGGAGGAGCACGTCATGGAGATCCGCGCACTGGGCGGTCAGGGCCTCGAGGTCGGCGCCGAGGGCCTCGGCCTGATGGGGATGAGCGCCCACTACGGAGCCACCGACGAGACCGAGTCCCTCGCCACCGTCGACCGCGCCCTGGAGCTGGGCGTCACCCTGCTCGACACCGCCGAGGGCTACGGCCCCTTCCTGAACGAGCAGCTCCTCGGCAAGGCCCTCGCCGGCCGCCGCGACGCCGCCGTCGTCGCCACCAAGACGGGCATCGAGTTCACCGACGAGGGCGCTTTCCGCGGGCACAACGCGACCCCCGAGTACATCCGCCGCTCGGCCGACCGCTCGCTGCGTCACCTCGGCACCGACCACATCGACCTGTACTACCTGCACCGCGTCGACCCGAACGTCCCGGTCGAGGAGAGCGTCGGCGCCCTGGCCGAGCTCGTCGCCGCCGGCAAGGTCCGCCACATCGGCCTGTGCGAGGCCGCGCCCGCCACGATCGCCCGCGCCCACGCCGTGCACCCGCTCGCCGCCGTGCAGACCGAGTACAGCCTCTTCGAGCGCGGCATCGAGTACGACGGCGTCCTCGACACCCTGCGCGAGCTCGGCATCGGGCTCGTCGCGTACTCGCCGCTCGGCCGGGGTTTCCTGTCGGGTGCGATCACCACGCCGGACGATTTCGCGGCGGACGACTTCCGCCGTACGGACCCCCGCTTCCAGGGCGAGAACTTCGGCCGCAACCTGGCCGTCGTCGAGCAGGTGCGCCGCCTCGCCGCGGAGAAGGGCGTCACCCCCTCGCAGCTGGCCCTCGCCTGGACGCTGCGCCAGGGCGCCGTGCCGATCCCGGGCACCAAGCGCCGCCGGTACCTGGAGGAGAACATCGCCGCCACCGCGGTGACGATCACGGACGCGGAGCTGGCCGCCATCGACGCCGTGGCCCCGCACGGAGTGGTCTCGGGCGACCGCTACGCCCCGGAGCTGATGCAGTCGCTGAACGGGTGAGCGCCCGCTCCGGGACGCGCCCGCTCCGGGACGCACTCGCCCCGGGAGGCACCCGCTCCGGGAGGCACCCGCCCCGGGACGCGCCCGCCCCGGGAGGCACCCGCTCCGGGACGCACCCACCCCGGCACGGACCCGCTCCGGGACGCGCCCGGCCCCGGACCCGCCCGGCATCCCGAACCGGCTGCTCCGCGCCGGCGGCCTCGGGCGGCGCCCGGGTCCGCGCCGCCTCACCCCCGCGGATCCACGGGGGTGAGCACCCCGAGCCGGTCCTCGACCGCCTGGGCGGCGTCCAGGCACAGGTCCTCCCGGAAGGCGCGCCCGACGATCTGCACCCCGCACGGGAGCCCTTCGGCCGTCCCGGTCGGCACGGCCACGGCCGGCACGCCCACGAAGCTGGTCACCGTGCACAGCCGCATGGCCGTCCCGACCCGGTCGCGGCCCGCCCGGTCGCGCGACTCCAGCCCCGGTTCGACCGGCGGCTCGGTGAACACGGGGCCGAGCAGCAGGGGGTACTCGTGCAGGAACTCCGCCCACGACCGGCGGATGTTCAGCCGGCGGCCCATCAGCTCCACGAGCTCGTCGGCGCTCGCGGGCGGGGTCTGCTCCATCATCATCGCGATGTACCGGTCCCCGCCCGGGCCGAGCAGCGTGCGCACCGCCGGCCAGCTGCGGGCGAACTCGGTCACCGCGATCCGGCCGTACGCCTCCAGGGCCTCGGCCATGCGCGGTACGTCCGCCACCTCGCGCACGTCGTACCCCGCGTCGCGCAGCGCGCCGGCGGCGGCCGCCACGGCCGCCGCGACCGCCGGGTGCACGCCCAGCCCGCCCGGGTCGGCGACCACGGCGACCTTCACCGGCCCCGGCAGCGGTGCTCCGTACGGCGGCACGGGCACGGCCCGCGGATCACGCGGATCGGTGCCGGCCAGCACCTCGTACGCCAGCCGCAGATCGCCCACCGACCGTGCCAGCGGCCCGTCCGTGACGAGCACCTGGGAGGCCGGGCCGGGGTCGTCCGGACCGAGGACGCGGTGGTCCGCCGGGAAGCGGCCCGTCGACGGCTTCAGCCCGGCCACCCCGCAGAACTGCGCCGGGATGCGCACCGAGCCGCCCGAGTCGTTGCCGAGTCCGAGCGCGGCCATGCCCGTGGCGACGGCCACCGCGTCGCCGCCGCTGGAGCCGCCCGGAGTCACCGTGCGGTCCCACGGGTTGACCGTGTCGCCGTACAGCTCGCTGCGCGTGTGCATGCCGGCCAGGATCAGGGTGGGTACGTTGGCGTGCCCGATCGGGATGGCGCCCGCCGCGCGCAGCCGCGCCACCGGAGGCGCATCGGCCGGGGCCACCAGGTCGCGGAAGCGCGGGGTGCCGAAGGTGGTCGCCGCGCCTTCCACGGGGGTGGTCTCCTTCACCGTGAACGGCACGCCCGCGAGCGGCCCCGGCGCCGCGCCCCGGGCCCGCAGCCTGTCGGTGCGGGCGGCGGCCGCCCGCGCGCGCTCAGCCATCAGCTGGGTCACCGCGTTCACCTGCGGGTTGACCTCCGCGATGCGTTCCAGATGGCTGTCGACCAGCTCGACGGCCGACACGTCCGCGCGGCGCACGGCCCGCGCCTGCTCGGCGGCCGACAGCCGCCACAAGGGATCCGGCATGGTGTGAACCCTCTTCCTTCCCTGTTCCGATGCGCTTGCATCGGAACGATATCCCGGGAACCGATGCGCTCGCATCGAATAAACTCCTCCGTGCGGCGGGGAGTCTCGTCACGGGTGGGAGGAGACCGGGCATGCCCAGGCAGGTGGACCACGAGGGCCGACGCCGCCTCATCGCCGAGGCCGTCTGCCGCCTCGCCGACGAAAGCGGACTCGAAGGCGTGACGTTGCGCGACGTCGCCGCCCGCGCGCAGGTGTCGATGGGCGCGGTGCAGCGGTGCTTCCGCACCAAGGACGAGATGCTCGTCTTCGCCCTCGGATACGTCGGCGAGCGCATCGGCGAGCGCGTACGGACCCGGCTCGTCCGCAGCCCGGCCCAGTCGGCCGGCACCGCGCTGGGCCACGCGGCCACCGAACTCGCCCTGCTGCGCGAGGAGCACCGGGCCGAGGCCCGCGTCTGGCTGGCCTTCGTCGCGCAGGCGGCCGTCAGCGAGCCGCTCGCGGGAACGCTGAAGGCGAACTACGCCGCCCTGCAGGAGTCGTTCACGCAGCTCATCACGGAAGCCGCGGAGGACGCCGGCCGCACCGCGCCCCTCGATCCGCGGCGCGAGGCCCGTGCTCTGCTCGCCCTCGCGGACGGTCTCACCGCACACGTCCTCATCGGCCACCTCACCCCGCACGAAGCGCAGGACGTGCTCCACGGACACCTGGGCGGGCTCTGGACGCACTCCGGGTGAGTGTCGTCGCGGATGCGGGAAACCGTCCGGCGTGCCGTGGCCGTGGTGCACCCTTCGCCCTCTAATGTCGCCGCATGGCTGACATGTTCGATCACAATCCGCAGGTGTGGACCGCAGGCCGGCTCCGCGAGGCGCTGGCGGCACTGCCCGACGAGACCCCCATCCACATCGGCGTCGCCGACGGCCCCGGGGACTTCGAGGGCTACGGGGAGTACGTCCTGGTGGACGCCGAGCCGGTCGAGATGGACCTCGACGGCGAGGGCGACGCCC
>NZ_JBHYVA010000504.1:0-6331 GCF_042750055.1 Streptomyces sp. NPDC059456 | reverse complement strand
GCCCTGCTGGCCGCCGTACTCGCGCTCGCCGCCCCGGCCCCGGCGCACGCGGGCCCCGCCCGCGCGGCCGCGGCGGTCCCCGAGCCCGCCTGTACCGCCGGCACCGGGCCCTACCAGCGCGAACTCGAAGCACACCTCGGGCGCCCCGTCGACGGGACGCAGTCCCCGGCCGACTGCGCGGCCGTGCGCACCTTCCAGCGCGCCCACGGCATCACCCCCGCCGACGGTTACCCGGGCCTCGCCACCCACCGCACGATGGTGGCCGTCGCTGCCCGGGCCCACCCCAACGCCGCCGGCGCCTGCCCCGTCCGCACCCACCGGGTGACCTGCGTGGACCTGGACCGGCAGCTCCTGTGGGTGCAGCGCGGCAGCGCCGTCGACTTCCCGCCCGTACCGGTGCGCACCGGCCGCGACGGCCAGGAGACCCGCCCCGGCTGGCACGAGATCTACTGGCGCAGCAAGGACCACGAGTCCACGCTGTACGACAACGCCCCCATGCCGTACGCCCAGTTCTTCGACGGGGGCCAGGCCCTGCACGGCCGCCCCGGCGACCTCTACGCGCACGGCGGCTCGGCCGGCTGCGTCAACCTCTCGGTACCGGACGCCGAGCGCCTGTGGAACCTGCTGGACGAGGGCGACGCCGTCTACGTCTGGGGCACCAAACCCGGTACCGAGGACTGAATCCGCGGCGCCGCGCCGGTCCTTCCCCCTCTTGGGACGGAACGGTGACAAGACCGTTTCTCTTCGTGATCCCCCCGTGTGATTTCCTGTCGACATGCGCGCGACTGTCCGCGCGCGGGGGACATGGGGAGAAGAAGAGTGAACCTGCAGCCGATACGCGGCCGCGCCCGCCGCACCGGTCTGCCGGCCCTGCTGCTCGGAGCGGCGCTGCTGCTCACGAGCGCGTGCAGTGGAAGCGGCAACACCGGCAGCGGAGGCGGCGACAACGGCGGCGGTGGCGGAGGCGGCAAGACCGGTACCGAGGCGTCCAAGGCCGTCGTCAGCGTCAAGCCCGACGACGGTGCCAAGGAGGTCGCCACCAGCGGCGTCCTGAAGATATCCAGCACGGGCGGCAAGCTCACCACGGTGACCGTCGCCGACACCAAGGGCAACGCCGTCGACGGCAAGCTCGCCGCGGACGGCGCGAGCTGGGAGCCCGCCCGCAACCTGGCTTCCGCCACCGAGTACAAGGTGCACGCCGTCGCCAAGGACGAGGCCGGCCGCGAGTCCGCGAAGGACACCACCTTCACCACCCTCACCCCGACCAACACCTTCGTCGGCCACTACACGCCCGAGGACGGCGAGACCGTCGGCGTGGGCATGCCGGTGTCGATCAACTTCACCCGCGGCATCACCAACACCGAGGCCGTCGAGAAGGCCATCACGGTGACGGCCGAGCCGTCCGTGCCGGTCGAGGGCCACTGGTTCGGCAACGACCGCCTCGACTTCCGCCCCGAGAAGTACTGGGCCGCGGGCACCAAGGTCACCGTGAAGATCGCCCTGGACGGCGTCGAGGGCCGCCCCGGCGTCTACGGCAAGCAGACCCGTACGGTCAACTTCACCATCGGCCGCTCGCAGGTCTCCACCGTCGACGCGAGCGAGCACACGATGGAGGTCGTCCGCGACGGCCAGGTCCTCAAGAACCTCCCGATCACCGCGGGCGCCCCGTCGACGACCACGTACAACGGGCAGATGGTCATCAGCGAGAAGTACAAGGTGACCCGCATGAACGGCGCGACCGTCGGCTTCGGCGGCGAGTACGACATCTCCGACGTCCCGCACGCCATGCGCCTGTCGAACTCCGGCACCTTCGTCCACGGCAACTACTGGGCCTCCTCGGGCACCTTCGGCTCCGAGAACGTCAGCCACGGCTGCGTCGGCCTCAAGGACGTCCGCGGCGCGGGCGACGGCAACCAGCCCGCCGCGTGGTTCTTCGACGAGTCCCTGATCGGCGACGTCGTCATCGTGAAGAACTCCAAGGACAAGCAGATCGCCCCGGACAACGGCCTCAACGGCTGGAACATGGACTGGGCGGAGTGGATCAAGTAGTCCTCCCCCGAACGTAGTCGAGTGGCCCGGTGCTGTGACCCACGGCACCGGGCCACTTCGCGTTAACCGCGGCTAACCTTCCGCGTATGACCCTCTCTCTCGAAGTCTCCGAAGGCGTCGGCACCCTCCGTCTGGACCGGCCGCCCATGAACGCCCTGGACATCGCCACCCAGGACCGGCTGCGCGAGCTCGCCGTGGAGGCCACCGACCGGGCCGACGTCCGCGCGGTGATCATCTACGGCGGCGAGAAGGTGTTCGCGGCCGGCGCGGACATCAAGGAGATGCAGACGATGGACCACGCGGCGATGGTCGCCCGGTCCCGCGCGCTCCAGGACGCCTTCACCGCCGTGGCGCGGATCCCCAAGCCGGTCGTCGCCGCCGTCACCGGCTACGCCCTGGGCGGCGGCTGTGAACTCGCCCTGTGCGCCGACTACCGGATCGCCGCCGACAACGCGAAGCTCGGCCAGCCCGAGATCCTGCTCGGCCTGATCCCGGGCGCCGGCGGCACCCAGCGGCTGTCCCGGCTGATCGGTCCCTCCAAGGCCAAGGACCTCATCTTCACCGGCCGCATGGTCAAGGCGGACGAGGCGCTCGCCCTCGGGCTCGTGGACCGGGTCGTGCCCGCCGCCGAGGTGTACGAGCAGGCGCACGCCTGGGCCGCCAAGCTGGCCCAGGGCCCGGCCATCGCGCTGCGCGCCGCCAAGGAGTGCGTGGACGCGGGTCTGGAGGCGGACATCGACACGGGCCTGACCATCGAACGCAACTGGTTCGCGGGCCTGTTCGCCACCGAGGACCGCGAGCGCGGCATGCGCAGCTTCGTCGAAGAGGGCCCGGGCAAGGCGAAGTTCGTTTAGCCGGATGTCTCCCGGTCCTCCCTAGGGGTGGATTAGCCAGGCCTTAAGGCAGCCTTAAGGGGAGGGGGAGATCCACTCGTGGTGATCTTCCGGGAGCGGTGGGTCGCCGCAGATCAGGGTGGCCCCGCAACCGTCCGATTGCCTCGCGCATATGACGGGACGCCCCTTCGGAATGGACCATTCCGAGGGGTGTTTTCCCGCGGAACGGCCCGGACGGGAGCACCGGCCGTCCATGATGGGTGCATGGCGGGCCTGGAGGGTGTGGAACAGCCGCGGCAGCGCAGCAGCGCTTCCGCCGTACGGCTGACGGCGGCTCTTGAGGACGAACAGGGGCTCAAGGCGCTGGAGTTGTACGGGAACCCGGCCGAGACGGAAGTGACACTGCCGTCCATGCCGGAATCGGCGAGCACGGCCCGCCGGCTCGCGCAGTACGTGGTGATCCGTTTCTGGGGCTTCTCCCCGCAGGTGTCCGAGCACACCGTCCTGCTCGTCTCGGAGCTCGTCGGCAACGCCGTGCGCCACACCGGCGCCCGTTCCTTCGGCTTACGGATGCACCGGCGGCGCGGCTGGATCCGCGTCGAGGTGCGCGACCCCTCGCGCGGGCTGCCGTGTCTGATGCCGGTCCACGAGCTGGACACCACCGGCCGCGGCCTCTTCCTCGTCGACAAGCTGTCCGACCGCTGGGGCGCCGACCTCCTGCCGCGCGGAAAGATCACCTGGTTCGAGATGCGCGTGGCCGACCGCTGATCCGCTGCCGACGCCCCCGGAAATGCCCGAAGCCCCCGGGCGCCGTGATGGGGCGTCGTGGGGGCTTCATGGGTGCGCCGAGGATCGAAGGGGGTGTGATCCTCGGCGTGGCGACTTCGCTCGGGTCAATGGGGAAGCCGTGATTCCGACTATGGCAGACGGGCGAGCAAACGCCAAAAGTCCCAACTTGGACATAAGTGTGCAAATGCTAAGAGTTTCCAGCTAAATCCTAGGTGAGGTGGGCCACTCACCTCGTAATCAATGAATAAGTATCCAGTGATCTGTGTGATTCGTTGATCAGATAGCGGACACTCCCTCATTCGGGTGGACTCCGGCGAAGGTCCCGAATGGGGTCAATCGTTATCTTCTACGGCATCCACCCCTTAAATGGGCAGGTGCTCTGCTACCCGGACCGCCGATCCGCCCTCCGCGCCGGCGCGGGGGTCGCCGCCGGCGCCTTCACCGCCGCCTGCGGTACGGGCGCCCCCGCGCCCGCCGCCCCGCCGACGAAGGCGGCCCCGGCGAAACCCGCCCCCGTCCGGCCCGCCGCCGCCCCCCGCCGCTTCCCCGGCCAGCCCGCCGAGATCGCGCACGGTCCGCGCGACCGCCCCCGCGTCGCCCTCACCTTCCACGGCAACGGCGACCCCGCCACCGCCCGGGCCGTGCTGGCCGAGGCCGAAAGGGCGGGCGCGCGGGTCACCGTCCTGGCGATCGGGACCTGGCTCGACGCCCACCCCGACGTGGCCCGCCGCATCCTGGACGGCGGCCACGAGCTCGGCAACCACACCCAGCGCCACCTCGCGATCAACACCATGGCCGAGGCGGAGGCCTACGCCGAGATCACCGGCTGCGCCGAGCGCCTGAAGCGGCTCACCGGCTCCATCGGCACCTGGTTCCGGCCCTCCCAGACCCAGTACGCCACCCCGCTCGTCCAGCGCCTCGCCCAGCGGGCCGGCTACCCGCACGTCCTCTCGTACGACGTGGACTCCCTCGACTTCACCTCGCCCGGCGCCGCGGCCGTCATCCGCACCGTCACCGGGACGATCCAAGGCGGATCGGTGGTGAGCCTGCACTTCGGCTACGCGGACACGGTCGACGCGATGCCGCCCCTCCTCGAAGAACTCGCGCGCCGCAAGATGCGCGCGGTGACCACCACGGAGCTGCTGACCTCATGACGACCACCCGCCTCCCCCGGAAGGCCACCGTGCTGCTGGCCGGTCTGGTCCTCGCCGCCCTGGCCGGCTGCGGATCGGCCGACAAGGAGCCCACCGAGGCGCTCGGCTCCGCCGAGCCGGCCCGGCAGCCCGTCAAGGCCGTCCCGGCCGTGCCGCCGGGCCTGGCCGGCATGCCGCCGCTCCTCGACCCGAACGACGTGTACGCGGCCGACCGGCCGAACCGCCTCTCCCCGGTCGTCAAGGACTTCCCGTCCCGCGTCTACGTGCCGAACACCACCTCCAACACGGTGTCGGTCATCGACCCGGCGACGTACAAGGTCATCGACACCATCCCGGTCGGCATCCAGCCCCAGCACGTCGTCCCCTCCTGGGACATGAAGACCCTGTGGGTCAACAACAACCGGGGCCACACGCTCACCCCGATCAACCCGGCCACCGGCGAGGCGGGCCAGCCCGTCGAGGTGCACGACCCGTACAACCTGTACTTCACCCCGAACGGCAAGTACGCGGTCGTGATGGCCTCCATGGACCGCGAGCTGGTCTTCCGCGACGCACACACCATGAACCGGGTGAAGACGGTCCCGGTGTCCTGTTTCGGGGTCAACCACGCGGACTTCTCCGCCGACGGCCGCTACTTCATCGTGAGCTGCGAGTTCTCCGGCGAACTCCTCAAGGTCGACACCGAGAGGATGGAGGTCGTCGCCCAGCAGAAGCTGCCCTTCGAGGGCGCGATGCCGCAGGACGTGAAGGTCTCCCCGGACGGCAGGACGTTCTACGTCGCCGACATGATGGCGCACGGCATGTGGGTGCTCAGCGGCGACAAGTTCGACGTCCCCAAGCTGCTGCCCACCGGCAAGGGCACCCACGGCCTGTACGTCAGCCGCGACTCCCGGGAGATGTACATCTCCAACCGCGGCGAGGGCAGCATCTCCGTCTTCGACTTCAAGCAGAACAAGCTCACCAAGAAGTGGGAGCTGCCCGACGGCGGCAGCCCCGACATGGGCGGGGTCTCCGCCGACGGCAAGGTGCTGTGGCTGTCGGGCCGCTACAACTCCGAGGTCTACGCGATCGACACGGTCACCGGGCGGCAGCTCGCCAAGATCCCGGTGGGCGGCGGCCCGCACGGCCTGGCCGTCTACCCGCAGCCCGGCCGCTACTCCCTCGGCCACACCGGGATCTTCCGGTAGTCCCCGGCGCCGGGACCCGCGGCGGGAGCGGGGTCCGGCTGCCGCTACCCTTGGCCGGTCAACAAGCACCGAGAAGGGGTGGATCCCAGTGGCTGACATCGAGAGCGCGCGGGCGACGTTCGGCAAGTTCGACGCGGACGGTGACGGCTTCGTCACGGCGGACGAGTACAGCGCGGCCATGAAGGCGATGGGTGACGCGTACGTCACCGCCGCCGTCGCCGACGCCGTCATCGCCTCCAAGGACACCAACGGCGACGGCCTCATGAGCTTCGACGAGTTCTGGGCCTCCCTGAACAAGTAAGCCCCGCACCCTCCCCCG
>NZ_JBHYVA010000503.1:0-6333 GCF_042750055.1 Streptomyces sp. NPDC059456 | reverse complement strand
CGGGGGGGGGGGCCCGGAGGGGGCGGTGGGCCCGCACACCCACCCCCCGCGGCGGGCCCCGGGGGGGGCCGGGCATAACCGCCCCGCCCCCGGCGGGCCCGGGCACCGTGGAGGCCATCGAGCTCCCCGGCTCCGCGCACTGGGTCCTCGGCGTCCAGTGGCACCCGGAGCGCGACAAGGACACCCGCGTCATGTCCGCCCTGGTCGAGGCGGCATCCCTCACCCCGGCCGTACGCGTCTGACGCGGGCGCCGACGTGCGGGCCGTCCCGCAGGTCGGAAGACTGGAGGCATGACGAACAAGGCTGTGCTGGAGGGCGGACCGGCCGACCTGCCCGAGCGGGTCGTCGACGCTCCCGCTCCCGGCGAGGACATGAAGATCCCGCACCGCGGGGGGTACGAGCACTTCCGGGCCACGACACGGCGGCAGGACGGCCCGCAAGGACGACTGCCGGTGTTCGAGTGGTGGGAGCGCACCGAGATCGCCGAATGACGGGGCGCGCCATGACACACAAGGCGGAATGGAACGTGGGTGTCTCGCTCACCGAGGAGGGCGGCACCACCCGGGCCCGGGCCGTGCTGGACACCGGTACCGGGCAGCTGGTCGGGCGCGGCTCGGCCCACTGCAACCCCGAGGACGTGGAGGTCTCCGCCATCGGGGACGAACTGGCGGCCGGCCGGGCCCTGCGCGACCTCGCGGGCCGGCTGTCCCGCGCCGCCGACCGGGACCTGGCCTCCATGGGCGCGGTCCCGGACCCCCCGCGCACGGGCTACGGCTGGCCCCAGGACACCCAGTCCCGCCCGGACCTGGGCCACTAGGGCCCGGCAGGGGCATCGGTCAGGGGCGGACCCGGGTCAGGGACAGGAGGTCGCGGGCCGGGCCGGCCGGGCGGGCTCCCGAGGGCCACACCGCCCGCAGGGCCCGCCCCAGGGCCGCCCCCGAGACCGGGACCTCCACCAGGCGGCGGGCCGCCAGCTCCTCCCCCAGCGCCAGCTCCGACAGCACGCACGGGCCCGCCCCGCTCAGCGCGGCCGACTTCACCGCGGTGGTCGACGCCAGCTCCAGCAGCGGCGCCGCGAGGCCCCCGCTCCCCGCCAGCGCCGCGTCCAGCACCTGCCGGGTCCCCGACCCCCGTTCCCGCAGGATCAGCGGCGCCGCCGCCAGCTCCGCCGCCTCGATCCCCCGCGACCGCCGCGCCCACGCGTGCCCCGGCGCGACGGCCACCACCAGCCGGTCCTGCGCGATCACCGCCGAGTCCAGTCCCTCGGGGACCGAGAGCCCCTCCACGAAGCCCAGGTCCGCCTCGTGTGCCAGTACCCGCTGTGCGACCACCGCCGAGTTCCCCGCGTGCAGTGACACCGCCGTTCCCGGCCGCTGCCCGCGCAGGGCGATCAGCCACCCGGGCAGCAGGTACTCCGCGATGGTCATGCTGGCCGCCACCCGCAGCCGCGAGTCGCGCCGCCCGCGCAGCGCCTGCGCCCCGGCGTCGAAGGCCTCCGCCGCCTCCACCACGCGCCGCGCCCAGTCCGTGACGAGCGCCCCCTCCGCCGTCAGCGTCGATCCGCGGGGCGAGCGGTCCACCAGTGCCACGCCCAGCCGTGTCTCCATCGCCCGGATGCGGCTGCTCGCGGCGGGCTGGGTGATGCCCATGTGCTTGGCCGCCCCGCTCAGGCTGCCGACCCGGGCGACCGCGAGCAGCAGCTCCAGCGCCCCCAGGTCCGGTACCCGGTGTGCCAGCGGAACCCACTCCTCGTTACCCATAAAGTCAGTTTATGGCCTTATAGGGAGACGGCCTCTACCGTGAGCCCGCCCCCGCGACCACGCTGGACCCATGGCCACCACCCTCGTGCGACCCCGCACCGTCATCCCCGCCGCGCCCCGGACCCACAAGGCCCCCGCGCTGCGTCACCTCGGCCCCAACTGGTACGCCTCCGTCATGGGCACGGCCATCGTCGCCAACGCCGGCGCGACCCTCCCGTACCAGGTACCGGGCCAGCGCGCGGCCTGCCAGATCGTCTGGGCACTGTCGGCCGTGGCCCTCGCGGTCCTGCTCACCGCCCGCGCCGGGCACTGGCTCCACCACCGCGACCAGGCCCGCGCCCACCTGCTCGACCCCGCCGTGGCCCCGTTCTACGGCTGTCTGTCGATGGCCCTGCTGGCCGTCGGCGGCGGCACCCTCATCGTCGGCAAGGACCTCATCGGAGAGCCCGCCGCGATCGCCGTCGACGCCCTGCTCTTCACCGCCGGCACCGCGATCGGCCTGCTCATGGCCGTGGCCGTGCCGTACCTGATGGTGGTCCGGCACGAGGTCGAGCCCGCCCAGGCCACCCCCGTGTGGCTGCTGCCGCTGGTGTCCCCCATGGTGTCCGCCGCGGTGGGCCCCCTGCTGATACCCCACCTGCCCGCCGGCCAGCCCCGCGAGGCGCTCCTGCTGGCGTGCTACGCCATGTTCGGCATCAGCCTGCTGGCGACGCTGCTGATGCTGCCCCTCGTCTTCGGCCGGCTGATCATGCGCGGTCCCCTGCCCCTGGCCCTGACCCCGGCCCTGTTCCTGGTGCTCGGCCCCCTCGGGCAGTCCACCACCGCCGTGAACCAGCTCGCGGACGTGGCGCCCGGCGCCATCGAGGCCCCCTACGCCCAGGCCCTCGGCGCCTTCGCGGTCGTCTACGGAGTGCCCGTGATGGGCTTCGCCCTGCTGTGGCTGGCCCTGGCCGCCGCGATGCTGGTCCGGGCGGCCCGCAACGGCATGGGCTTCGCCATGACGTGGTGGGCGCTGACCTTCCCCGTCGGCACCTGCGTCACCGGCGCCGCCGGCCTGGCCCGCCACACCGGCCTGGACGCGTTCGCCTGGCTCGCCGCCGCCCTCTTCCTCGGGCTGGTCACCGCGTGGCTGGTCGCCGCCGCCCACACCCTGCGCGGGCTGTTCACCGGCCGGCTGCTGCCCAGGACCGTCTGATCGCCGTCCCCAGGACCGACGGAGCCTCGGCCAGCGAGGGTCCGTACCAGGTCAGGTGGCGTCCGCTCACCAGGGCGGCCGGGAGGCCCGGGAAGGCTTCCGGGCCGTCCTCGGCACCGAAGGCGTAGGGCTCGTCCGGGAGCACCACCAGATCGCAGCCGCTCGCCGTCAGTTCGGCGAGCGGCACCCCGGGATACCGCTCCGAGTGCCCCGCGTAGGCATTGCGGATCCCCAGCCTGGCGAGCAGGTCCCCGGCGAAGGTGTCCCGGCCCAGGACCATCCAGGGCCGCCGCCAGACGGGCACGCAGGCCGTCAGGGGGCCGAGGGGCTCCACGGCCGCCCAGGCGGCCTCGGCCTCGTCCAGCCACCGGGGCCGCTCCAGGCCCAGGGCCCCCACCAGGACCCGGTCCAGCTCCGTCAGCGCCTGCGGCAGCGCCCGTACCTCGGTGACGAGCACCTCCAGGCCGGCCGCGCGCAGCGCCTCCAGGTCGGGGACCCGGTTCTCCTCCTCGTTGGCGATCACCAGGTCCGGCCGCAGCGCCGCGATCCGCCCGACGTCGGGGTTCTTCGTGCCCCCGATCCGGACCGCGCCCCGCTCCACGAGGTCCGCGGGGTGGCTGCACCAGTCGGTCACCCCGACGAGCAGCCCGGGAGCGCTCACGGCGACCGCCTCGGTCAGCGAGGGCACGAGCGAGACGATCCGCATCCGGCTCAGCGCCCGGGCGAGGGCGGTTCGGACGTGGCGTGGATGTGTTCCCCGACGGCGACGACCAGCAGCCGGGTGTCCTCGGAGACGGCCCGCCAGCGGTGGCGCACGCCGCCGGACAGGAACAGCGCGTCCCCGCTCTCCAGCCGGTACGCCCGCCCCTCGGCCTCCACCTGGCAGGCGCCGGAGACCACGTACATCAGCTCGTCGTTGCGGTGCTGGTACTCGCGGCCGGCGTCCTGGTCCCCGGTGAACTCCAGTGCGTGCAGCTGGTGGTGACCGCGTACGAGGGGCCGCACGCCCGGCATCGGCGTGAGCCCGGAGTCGTCGCCGGCCCGTACGAGGTCGACCGTGCGCGCGGTGTCCGAGGCGGCCAGCAGCTCGACGGCCGTGGTCTCCAGCGCGTCCGCGACCCGCTCCAGCGACCGCATGCTGGGCCGGGCCCGCTCGTTCTCTATCTGGCTCAGGAAGGGCACCGACAGGCCGCTGCGCGCCGACACGGCGGCGAGGGTGAGGTGGAGCGCCCGGCGCCGCTTGCGCACGGCCACGCCCACCCGGAGCGGTTCCTTGGCGTCCTTGTCCCGTTCCTTGTCGTCAGAGCCGTCCCTGTCGTCCATGGCGGGGCTGCCCTCCCCTTGTCAGGTTCGTCGGCGTACATCGGCGTCCGTCACACGTGGGTGTGCTGTAAGCACCTTACGCAGCAACCGTCCCCGGTTTCGCGCGCAAGAGCCCACCACGGTACGCCCCGGGTGAAACTCCCGTGCCGTTTCCGAGCGCTCCCACGGCCACTTCCCGTGCCCCCGCCCG
Organism: Streptomyces sp. NPDC059456; assembly: GCF_042750055.1. Taxonomy (NCBI): domain Bacteria; kingdom Bacillati; phylum Actinomycetota; class Actinomycetes; order Kitasatosporales; family Streptomycetaceae; genus Streptomyces; species Streptomyces sp. NPDC059456. Next base: position 1,865 of record NZ_JBHYVA010000503.1, on the reverse strand, counting down.
TAACCGTGCGCCGCGGGCAGGCGCGGGGGTTGCGGCATCATCGTCTCCGTGACGACGACTCGACGCCTGATGCTGCTGGACACCGCCTCCCTCTACTACCGCGCCTACTTCGGCGTCCCGGACTCCGTGAAGGCACCGGACGGCACCCCGGTCAACGCGGTGCGCGGGCTGCTCGACTTCATCGGCCGGCTGGTGCAGGACCACCGCCCCGACGATCTGGTGGCGTGCATGGACGCCGACTGGCGGCCGCACTGGCGGGTGGAGCTGATCCCCTCCTACAAGGCGCACCGGGTCGCGCAGGAGACCGAGACGGGTCCGGACGTGGAGGAGACCCCCGACACGCTGGCCCCGCAGGTGCCGATCATCGAGGCGGCGCTGGACGCGTTCGGGATCGCCCGCGTGGGGGTCGCCGGATACGAGGCCGACGACGTGATCGGCACCCTCACGGCGCGCGCCACGGGCCCGGTGGACATCGTCACCGGCGACCGCGACCTCTACCAGCTGGTCGACGACGCCCGGCGGCGGCGCGTGCTGTACCCGCTCAAGGGGGTCGGCACGCTCCAGGTGACGGACGAGGCGTGGCTGCGCGAGAAGTACGGGGTGGACGGACCCGGGTACGCGGACCTGGCACTGCTGCGCGGGGACCCGAGCGACGGCCTGCCGGGGGTGCCCGGGATCGGCGAGAAGACGGCGGCGAAGCTGCTGGACGCGTACGGCTCCCTGGCCGGGATCATCGCGGCGGTCGGCGACCCGAAGTCGAAGCTGACGCCGACGCAGCGCAAGCGCCTGGACGAGTCCCGGCCGTATCTGGCGGTGGCCCCGAAGGTGGTCCGGGTGGCGTCCGACGTCCCGCTCCCGGCGTTCGACCCGGCGCTGCCGGCGGTCCCCGCGCAGCCCGAACTCGTCGATGCGCTGGCGCGCCGGTGGGGTCTGGGCGGAGCCGTGTCGCGTCTGGGCAGCGCACTCCGCCCATGAGGTGCTAACTTAGGTAATCCTAAGTTTCAGGGGAGCAAGGGGTTACGCCGTGGCAGAAGGACGCGCCCGCAAGGTCGGCACCGCAGTCGTCGTGCGCACCGAGCGGTTGACGCCGCACATGGTGCGGGTGGTGCTGGGAGGCGCCGGACTGGTCCGGTTCAGTGCGGGCGAGTTCACCGACCATTACATCAAGCTGCTGTTCGCTCCCGAGGGCGTCACCTATCCCTCGCCCTGGGACCTGGACCGCATCCGCGCCGAGTACGCGCGCGACGCGTGGCCGCGCCAGCGGGCGTACACCGTCCGTTCGTGGGACCCGGCGCACCTGGAGCTGACGCTCGACTTCGTCGTCCACGGAGACGAGGGGCTGGCCGGACCCTGGGCGGCCCGCGCCCAGCCCGGTGAACTCGTCCGCTTCCTCGGCCCGGGCGGCGCCTACGCCCCGGACCCGGCCGCCGGCTGGCACCTGCTGGTCGGCGACGAGAGCGCCCTGCCGGCGATCGCGGCCGCGATGGAGCGGATGCCGGCGGGGGCGCGGGTGCACGCCTTCGTCGAGGTCGAGGGACCCGAGGACGAGCAGAAGATCGCCACCCCGGACGGCATCGTGCCCGTCTGGCTCCACCGCGGCACCCGACCGGTCGGCGAGAGGCTCGTCGAGGCGGTCCGGGCCTTCGCATTCCCCTCCCGCGAGGTCCACGCCTTCGTGCACGGCGAGGCCGGCTTCGTGAAGGAGCTGCGCCGCCACCTGCGCCTGGAACGCGGCATCCCCAAGGAGCACCTGTCCATCTCCGGCTACTGGCGCCTGGGCGAGACCGACGAGGGCTGGCGGGCCATCAAGGGCGACTGGAACGCCCGCGTGATGGCCGAACAGGAATCCGCGGCCTGACCCCGGC
>NZ_JBHYVA010000502.1:0-6352 GCF_042750055.1 Streptomyces sp. NPDC059456 | reverse complement strand
GGCCCCTTCGGCACGCGGGAGTTCACCGCGGCCTGCCGGCGCCTGGGGCCCGTGTCCACGTACCTGACCCCCTCCATGCTGTACCGGCTGCTCGACGACCCGGCGACCGCCGACGGCGTACCGGGGCTCGTCCAGGTCTCGTACGGCAACGCCCCGATCCACCCGGAGCGGCTCCGGCAGGCCCTGACGCGCTGGGGCACGCCGCCCCGGTGGCGGCAGGGCTACGGGATGAACGAAGCCGGGGTGATCTGCAGGCTCTCGCCGAGTGATCACGACGCGGGCGTGCGCGACCGGCCCCACCTCCTGGGGTCCGTCGGCCGTCCCGCGCCCGGGGTGTCCGTACAGGTACGCGACCGGGAGGGGGTCCGGGTGGAGCCGGGACGCACCGGCGAGGTGTGGGTGCGGTCCACGATGATGATGGCGGGCTACTGGAACCGGCCGGACCTCACGGCCCGGGTGATGCGGGACGGATGGCTGGGGACCGGGGACCTCGGCCACTTCGACGCCGACGGCTACCTCTACCTCGACGACCGGATCAAGGACATCGTGATCGTGGACGGTGCGAACATCTACTGCGCTCCGGTCGAGACGGCCCTCACCCGGCACCCCGCGGTGGCCGAGGCGGCAGTGGTGGGCAGGGCCTGCGACCGCACCGGCGAGGAGGTGTGCGCCTTCCTGGTGCCCGCACCGGGCCACGCCCCCACGAGCGCCGTGGCCGACGACGCCTGCCGGCGGGTGGCCGCGGCGCTGTCACCGGCCCACCGGCCGACCGCCGTGTTCTGGGAGCCGTCCCTGCCCCTCACCGACCAGGGCAAGCCGGACAAGCGCCTGCTGCGCAAGCGCGCCGCGGGCTAGAGCGGCGCGACACGTCACCGGCGCGGGGTCGGCCGAGCCCGCCCGTCAGCCCAGTCAGCCCAGTCAGCCCCGTCAGGTCCGTCCGTCGCGGCCGTTCTCGGTCCAGGGGCGCAGCTTCTCCGGGTTGCGGACCGCCCAGATGCGACGCACACGGCCTCCCGTGAGGTCGAACGCCGCCACGGTCACGGTCATGCCGGCGCTCTGGGCGACGAGGCCGGGCCGGCCGTTGACGGTCCGCTCCAGCAGTGTCAGCCCGGGTGCCTTGTCTGCGATGTGCAGCAGGTACTGGGCGATGCGCCCGGCGCCCTCGACGGGGCGCAGGACGGCGCCGACGAGTCCGCCGCCATCGGCGATCATCGTGGCTCCGGGGTCGAGGAGGCCGACCAGGGCCCTGATGTCCTTGGCCTCCCACGCCTGCTTGAACTCCCGTACGAGACAGGCTTGTTCGGTCGCCGGGACCGCGGGGGTCCGCGCGTCCGCGATACGCCGGCGCGCCGAGGACGCCAGTTGGCGGCAGGCCGCCGGGCTGCGGCCGACGATCTCGGCGACCTCGGCGAACGGGTACCGGAACACGTCGTGCAGGATGAACGCGACGCGTTCGGCCGGCGTCATCGACTCCAGCACGACGAGGAAGGCCATGCTCACCGACTCGTCCAGGGTGACCCGGTCGGCGGGGTCGTCGGCAGGCCCGCTGATCCACTCCGTACGGTCCGGCAGCGGCTCGGGTATCCACGTGCCGACGTAGCGCTCGCGCCGGACCCGCGCCGAGCCGAGCAGGTCCAGGCAGATGCGGGTGGCGACCGTCGTCAGCCACGCGCCGGGCGAGCCGATGCCCCGCCGCTGTTCCCGCGGCATCGCGTACCAGCGCGCGTAGGCCTCCTGCACGGCGTCCTCGGCCTCGGCCAGCGAACCGAGCAGCCGGTAGGCGAGGTTGGTCAGCTGCCGCCGCTCGCCGTCGATCGCGCGGCCGGTCTCGCCGTGGGTCCGGCCCGGGCCCGGCTCGCACCGGACGTCCCCGGGCCCGGATGGGGTGCTCATGGTCGCGACCGCTCCCTGGATTTCTCTCGCGAGTTCGGCGGTGCACCTCACATTTCGCGAGCCCGCCTCGTCGGACTACCGAGACAGTACCGATCCACCGCCGCGAGGCAGAACAGGGGTCCCACCCATGGCCGTTCAGACGACGTCAGCACACCGCAGCGGCACGTTCGTACAGGTTGCGATCGCCTTGCAGACCCTGGCCCTCTTCTTCCAGGCGCTCACCGCCGGACTGCTGCTGTCCACGTCCTACGGTGAGACGCTCCACGGCGTCGGGGCGCGCGTGATGTACGGCGCCTCGATGGTGTACGTGCTCGCCGCGGTCCTGGCGTGGCGGCCGGGCGGCGGGTCGCCCCGCCCCGTCCTGCACGCGTCGGGCTTCCTCGCCCTCGCCTCGGTGCAGGTGGTTCTGGGCGTGGCGCACATGCCGGCGTTCCACGTCCCGCTGGGTGTCCTGATGTTCGGCCTGAGCGTCCTGGCACTGGGCCGCGCACGGACCGGTACGGGGTGCTGATGCGGCGGACCGACGAGGCTCGTAGGCTCGAAGGGGCATCGCGTCGCTCCCCCCGGGAAGGGTGGCCAATCATGTGTCGATGGCTTGCGTACTCGGGCACCCCCATTCTCCTGGAAACAGTCCTGTACAAGCCCGAACACTCCCTGATCGATCAGGGACTGCACTCCCGTCTCGGTGTCGAGACGACGAACGGGGACGGGTTCGGCATCGGCTGGTACGCGGAGAACTCGGCCACCGGCACGCCTGCGGTGGTACGCGACATCGGCCCGGTGTGGAGCAACCGCAACCTGAGGGAGATCGCGCAGCACGTCAGGTCCCCGCTGCTGTTCGCCCACATACGGGCCTCGACGGGCACGCCGGTCCAGCAGACGAACTGCCACCCCTTCCGCCACGGCCGCTGGATGTGGATGCACAACGGCTCCATCGCCGGGTTCCACACCCTGCGCAGGGAACTCTGCATGGCCGTGGATCCCGTCCTCTACGCCGATCTCGAAGGATCCACGGACTCGGAAGTGATGTTCTTCCTCGCGCTGACCTTCGGCCTGGACGCCGACCCGCCGGGCGCGGTGGCCCGGATGGCGGGCCTGGTGGAGCGCACGGGCCGGGCGCACGGCGTCGCCGCGCCCCTGCAGATGACCGTCGCCGTGACCGACGGCACATCGGTCTGGGCCTTCCGCTACGCCAGCGAGGGCGTCGCCCGGTCGCTCTTCTACAGCACCCGGGTCGACTCGCTGCGCGCGCTCCACCCCGACCTGCCGATCCTGCGCGAGGTGTCGGACGACACCCGCCTCGTCGTGTCCGAGCCGCTGGGCGACCTGCCGGGCGCTTGGAACGAGGTGCCCGAACACAGCTACGGTGTGGTGCGGGAAGGCGCCGACGAACTCCGGCCGTTCACTCCCATGGCGCCGTGACGGCCTCGGCGCGATGCCCTCGGCGCGACGGCCTCAGGGAGACGGCCTCAGGGAGACGGCCTCAGGGGGACGGCCTCAGGGGGACGGCCTCAGGGTGACGGCCGGTCACCGAGGGCCGCGACGGCGGCGACCATCCGGTCCCAGAACAGGTCGGCCTCCAGCGTGACCCCGACCCGCGCGTTCACCGGGCGGCCCGTGTACCGGTGCAGGTCCACGACCGTGGCGCCCCGGGTGTACCGGCCGTTCAGTTCGACGACGACGTTCGCGTCCACGCAGTGCACGATGCCCGGGTCGATCACCCGGGCGACCGCGACCGGATCGTGCAGCGGTGGGGCCGGGAACCCCCACAGCGTGCGGTAGGTGGACGCGAAGAAGGTCAGCAGCTCGGCGCAGGTGCGTCCCAGGCCGGTGTCCAGGCGCTCGAAGCGGGCGACGACCTCGGGGGTGGCGAGGGCCTGGTGCGTGACGTTGAGCCCGCACATGGTGACCGGAACACCACTGCGGAACACGATGTCCGCGGCCTCCGGGTCGGCCCGGACGTTGAACTCGGCGGCGGGGGTCCGGTTGCCCCGCTCCGACGAACCGCCCATGAGGACGATCTCCCGGATGCGGGCGGCCGCATCGGGATGGCGGGTCAGCAGCAGGGCGATGTTGGTCAACGGCGCCGTCGGGACGAGGGTGACGGGCTCCGGGTGGCCGGTCAGGATCCGGTACATGAGGTCCACCGCGTGCTCGGGGACCACGTCCACCGTGGGTTCGGGGAAGCGCGGCCCGTCGAGGCCGGACGCGCCGTGCACGTCGTCCGCGACGTTCAGCGCCTGGACCAGCGGTTTGGCGCAGCCGGCCGCGATGGGGACGCCGGTGATGCCCGCGACCGTGCAGACACGGCGCGCGTTGAGCGTGGTCTTGGCGAGCGTCTGATTGCCCGCGACCGTGGTGATGGCCAGCAGCTCCACCGCGGGGTCACCCGCGGCGAGCATGATCGCGAGGGCGTCGTCGTGTCCGGGGTCGCAGTCGATGATGATCGGTACGGGCACGTGCTCTCCTGCGCAGGCGTAGGTGCCGTCATTGTGCCGCCCCGGCACTCCCGTGGCCAGGAGGCTTCCGGGCGGGGCGCGGGGAGGTCCCGTACTCCTCGACGGGGACCCGTGCCTCGTCGAGGAGGGCCGGTCCCGCCTGCGGTACGGTCGGCCAGGCGCCCGACGCGGGGTTGAGCATGACGAGTTGCTCGGTGGACAGGGCGTAGACCACACGGCCGAGTCCCGAGCGGACGATGGCGCCGGCGCACATGCCGCACGGCTGGCAGCTGGTGTACAGGGTGGTGCGTGCGGCGGTGGCGGGGTCGAGTTCCCGTGCCGCCCAGCGGGCGAGCTTCAGCTCCGGGTGGGCGGTGATGTCGTCGTCGCGCCGCACCGTGTTGTGGGCCTCGGCGAGCACCGTGCCGTCCGGGCCGGCCAGCAGGGAGCCGTAGGGCGCGTCGCCCTGGGCGACGGCGCGGGCGGCGATGCCGATCGCGCGCCGCAGGAGCGGTTCGTCGCAGTGGTGATCATGATGAAGTCCTCCGGTGTGCGGCCACGGTGGCGAGGGCCTGCCAGGCTTCCTCGGGCCGATGCGTGGCCCGGGGATCCCCGTGGTAGGGGTCGAGCACGACGGTCTCGGCGCCGAGCCGGTCCAGCTGGTCGAGGTCGTCGAGGACCTGTTCGAGGGTGCCGGTGCCCGCGAGCCGCTCGGGGTCGCGGACCGGCGCGGAGGTCAGCCGCAGGGCGATGCGCGGGGCGAATCCCGGCAGCGCGTGGTTCGCCACGGCCGCGCGCAGCCCGGGGAGGGTCGGTCGCAGCGGATGCCAGGCATCGCCGAACCTGATGGCGCGTCGGATCGCCGCCCCGCTGCTGCCGCCGACCCAGACGGGGATCGAAGGGGCGTCGCCGCCGGCCTCCTCGCGCCAGGCGCGGCGCAGCGTGTCCAGGCAGGTGTCGGTCAGCCTGCCGCGCTCGTTGAACGGCACGCCGAGCGCGTCGAATTCCTGACGCGCCCACCCGGCCCCCACCCCGAGCACGAACCGGCCGCCGCTGAGCCGGTCGAGGTTGACGGCCATGCGTGCCACCAGCAGCGGGTGCCGGTAGGGGAGCACGAGCACCGTCGTGCCCAGCCGCACCGTGGTGGTGATGCCGGCCATCCAGGACAGCAAGGTGAACGGCTCGTAGAAGGGTTCCGGGTAGCGCTCGGCCAGGTCCGGGGTGACGGCCACGTGATCCGACACCATCAGGAGGTCGAAGTCGAGCCCTTCCACGGTCCGCGCCCACTCGCGCAGTACGCCGGGATCCGTTCCCGGCCCGAAGTTCGGTACGTTCACGCCCAGTTTCATGATCGGAGGCTATCCCGGCGATCAAGAAATCCGGAACCAACTTCTCCTGGTGATGGGGCCGTTCTCCCGTGGAGTTGCCGGTAGGGTCGCGTCATGACAGGCAATCTCGATGACATCGACTAGGCGATCATCGACCAGTTGCAGCAGGAAGCCAGGATATCCCTCAGCGAGTTGGGGCGCCGGGTGAGCCTGAGCTCGTCGGCCACCACCGAACGGGTGCGGAACCTGGAGGCGATGGGCGTCATCTCCGGCTACCGCGCCGTGGTCGACCTCGCCAAGGTCGGCTACCCCGTACTGGCCCTCGTACGGCTGAAGTACCCGGGCAACCGTCACCAGCCGCTGCGCAGGCTCCTCGCCGAGCGGCGGGAGATCCTGGAGTGCCTGCGCACCACCGGCGACGACTGCTACACCCTGAAGGTGGCCGCGACCTCCATGGAGCACCTGGAGACGCTCATGGACGAACTGGCCGGCTTCGGCAGCACCACCACGAGCGTCGTCTACCGGCAGACACTGCCCTACCGCGGCCCCGTCCGGCCCTGACCGACGGCACGGGGCCGCCGACCGGGCGGTACCGGGGGGGGGGCGAGGCGGCGGCGCCGGGGGCCGCTCGGAGGCCGCCCGGGCTCGCGGGCGCCCCGCCCCGCCGGGCGGCGCAGCCCGACGAGCTGTCGA
>NZ_JBHYVA010000501.1:0-6361 GCF_042750055.1 Streptomyces sp. NPDC059456 | reverse complement strand
CCCTGGGACAGGTGGAGGAGGACCGCCAGATCGGCGTTCGACGCTCACTCCACCGCCGCCCCCAAGACCACCCCGTCCCGCTCGGGCACCCGCGTCGCCCCCACCCCCACCGCCCCCCCCCCCCCCCGGTTGTCGCCGAGTTGGGTGTGTATTTTGGGTTTGTTGGGGGGGTCGCGGGCCCGGGGGCCCCACCCTTGTGCCCTGGCGGTGGCGCCCCGCGGCGCGGGCCCGCATCCGGGATCAACGGAAAGGACGCATGTCCGATTCCCCGTAGGGTGGAGCGGTGAAGTCAGACCAGTACGTGACGGTGGCCCGCGAGGGCGTGCACGAGGCGGAGATCAACCGCTCGCGCTTCCTGTGCTCGCTCGCCCCCGCGGCCACCGAGCAGGAGGCGCAGGAGTTCATCGCGCGCATCCGCAAGGAGCACCCCACCGCCACGCACAACTGCTTCGCGTACGTCATCGGGGCCGACGCCTCGGTCCAGAAGGCGAGCGACGACGGCGAACCCGGCGGGACCGCCGGGGTGCCCATGCTCCAGATGCTGATGCGCCGCGACATCCGGTACGCCGTCGCCGTGGTCACCCGCTACTACGGCGGCGTGAAGCTCGGCGCCGGCGGCCTGATCCGGGCTTATGGCGGCGTCGTCGGCGAGGCCCTCGACGAACTCGGCACCCTCACCCGCCGCCGCTACCGGCTGGCCACCGTCACCGTCGACCACCAGCGGGCCGGCAAGACCCAGAACGACCTGCGCTCCACCGGCCGGACCGTGGTGGACCTGCGCTACGGGGCCGCGGTCGAGATCGAGGTCGCCCTGCCGGAGGCGGACCTGCCCGCCTTCGAGGCCTGGCTCGCCGACAGCACGGCGGGCAGCGCCACCCTCACCCTCGGCGGGGAGACGTACGCGTCCTGAGGACGGGCCCCGGGGGCACCGCGGACGCGTTAGCGTAGAGGGTCCCGGCGAGCGGGAGTGACCGCCCGGGACGGACCGGGACGACCAGGGGGACGGAAGAACATGTGCGGCGCGACGTCCGGCGGGGCCGGCGAGTGAGGCTCCTGCACACCTCCGACTGGCACCTCGGCCGGTCCTTCCACCGCGTCAACCTGCTGGGCGCCCAGGCCGCCTTCGTCGACCACCTGGTCGAGACCGTCCGCGAGCACGAGGTCGACGCCGTCCTCGTCGCCGGCGACGTCTACGACCGCGCCGTGCCCCCGCTGCCCGCCGTCGAGCTGTACGACCGGGCCCTGCACCGGCTCGCCGACCTCGGCGTGCCCACCGTGATGATCTCCGGAAACCACGATTCCGCCCGCCGGCTCGGCGTCGGCGCCGGACTGATCGGCCGCGCCGGGATCCACCTGCGCACCGATCCCGAGGGCTGCGCCGACCCCGTGGTGCTGGCCGACGTGCACGGGGAGGTGGCGCTGTACGGACTGCCGTACCTGGAGCCCGCCCTGGTGAAGGACCGGTTCGGTGCGGGCGGGGTGAGCCACGAGGCCGTCCTCGGCGCGGCCATGGACCTGGTCCGGGCCGACCTCGCCGCCCGCGCCCCCGGCACCCGCTCCGTCGTCCTCGCCCACGCCTTCGTCACCGGCGGGCAGGCCAGCGACAGCGAGCGCGACATCGCCGTCGGCGGCGTGGAGGCCGTCCCCGCCGCCGTCTTCGACGGGGTCGACTACGCCGCGCTCGGCCACCTCCACGGCTGCCAGACGATCAACGAACGGGTCCGCTACTCGGGTTCCCCGCTCGCCTACTCCTTCTCCGAGGCCGACCACCGCAAGACCATGTGGCTGATCGACCTCGGCCCGGCCGGGGAGATCACCGCCGAGCGCATCGACACCCCCGTGCCACGGCCGCTCGCCCGGCTCAGGGGACGGCTCGACGCACTGCTGGAGGAGCCCGCGCACGCCGCGTACGAGGACTCCTGGATCGAGGCCACCCTCACCGACCCCGTCCGGCCCGAGGACCCCATGGCCCGGCTCGCCGCCCGCTTCCCGCACACCCTCAGCCTCGCCTTCGACCCCGAAGGCCGCCCGGAGACCGGCGCGGCCTCCTACGCCCAGCGCCTCAAGGGCCGCAGCGACCAGGAGATCGCCGAGGACTTCGTCGCCCACGTGCGCGGCGGCGGTGCCGACGAAGCCGAACGGGCCGTACTCCAGGGCGCCTTCGAAGACGTGCGGGCGGACGACACCCGGCAGGAGACCCGCCGATGAGGCTGCACCGGCTGCGCATCACCGCCTTCGGCCCCTTCGCCGCACCCCAGGAGATCGACTTCGACGCCCTGTCCGGCGCCGGGATCTTCCTGCTCCACGGCCCCACCGGCGCCGGCAAGACCTCCGTCCTCGACGCCGTCTGCTACGCCCTGTACGGATCGGTGCCCGGCCCCCGCCAGGCCCCCGGCACCAGCCTGCGCAGCGACCACGCCGACGCCGCGACGCCGACCGAGGTCACCCTCGAACTCACCGCCGGCGGACGGCGCCTGGAGATCACCCGCCGCCCCGAGCAGGACCGCCCCAAGAAGCGCGGCACCGGCACCACCAAGGACAAGGCGCAGAGCCGGCTGCGCGAGTACGACGGGGAGCACTGGCTCGCCCTCAGCCGCTCCCACCAGGAGATCGGCGAGGAGATCGAGCAACTGCTCGGCATGAGCCGCGAACAGTTCTGCCAGGTCGTGCTGTTGCCGCAGGGCGAGTTCGCCCGCTTCCTGCGGGCCGACGAGGCGGCGCGGGGCCGGCTGCTGGGCCGGCTCTTCGACACCCGCCGCTTCGCCGCCGTCGAGGCACTGCTCGCCGAGCGCCGCCGGGCCGCCGAGGCCAAGGTCCGCGCCGGCGACGAGAAGGTGCTCGGCACCGCCCAGCGGCTCGCCCAGGCGGCCGGCGACAGCGCCGACCTGCGCGCCTGGCCGCTGCCCGGACACCAGCCCGGCGACCCCGGACTGGCCGGGGCGATCCGGGCCTGGGCCGCCGTCGCCCGATGCTCCGCCCGCGAACGGCTCACCGTCGCCGAGTACGGGCTCGCCGCCGTCGAGGCCCGGCACGCCGCCGCCCGGCGGGCCGCCGAGGACGCCCGGGAGCTCGACCGCCTCCAGCGCCGGCACGCCGAGACGGCCCGCCGCGCCGCCCTGCTCGCCGAGGCCGGGCCCGAACGCGAACGGGTCCGCGCCCTGCTGGACCGGGCCCGCCGCGGCGCCCTCGTCGCCCCCGCCCTGGAACTGCGCGGCGCGGCGTCCGCCGCGCACCTGACCGCCGCCCACGCCGAGGCCGCCGCCCGCGCGCAGCTCCCGCCCGCCCTCGCCGGAGCGGGCACCGAGCAGCTGTCCGCCGTGGAACAGCGGCTGCGCGAGGACCTCGGCGCGCTCGGCGCCGCCCAGCGGTCCGAGCAGCGCAGCGCCGGGATCGGCCGCGAACGGGCCACCCTGGAGCGGGAGGCCCGCGACGCCGAGGAGCAACTGCGGGAGACCGCCGACTGGCTCGCCCGCTGGGAGAGCACCCGCACCGCGCTGGCCGAGCGGGTGGACGCCGCCCAGCAGGCCGCGACCCTGGCCGAACAGCTCGCCGGCCGGCTGGAGCCGGCCCGGATGCACCTGAACGCCGCCCGGCGCCGCGACGCACTGGACGCCGACGCGCAGCACGCCGAGGGCGAACTGCTCTCCGTACGCGAGGAGTCCGCCGCCGCACGGGAACGCTGGCTGGAGCTGAAGGAGGCCCGGCTGCGCGGCATCGCCGCCGAGCTCGCCGAGTCGCTGGTGCCCGGCGAGGCGTGCACGGTGTGCGGATCGGCGGAGCACCCCGCTCCGGCGCGGCCGGCCCCCGGGCACGTGGACCGGGCCGCCGAGGACGCCGCCCAGGCCCGCTCCGAGCAGGCCGAGGCGCGCAGGGCCGCCGTCGAGAGCACGCTCGCCGCCGTCCGGGAGGCCCGCGCCGAGGCCGCGGCCGCCGCAGGGGAGGCCACCACCGACGAACTCCTCGCCCTGACCTCGGACCTGAGCTCCCGGCACGCCGCCGCCCACGCCGCGGCCGCCGGACTGCACACGGCCCGGGAGCGGCTCGCCGGCGCCGAGCGCGAGCACGCCGTCCGCAGCGCCGACCGGCTCGACGCCGAGCGGCGGTCCGCCGCCCGGGCCTCCCGGCGCGAGGCCCTGGACCAGGAACAGGCCGCGCTGGAGGCCGAGCTGGCCGTCGTACGGGGCGACGCGCCCACGGTCGCGGCCCGCGCCCGGACCCTGGAGGACCGGGTCCGGATGGTCACCGGGGCCGCCACCGCACTGCGCCGGGCCGAGGACACCGCCGCCCGGCTCAAGGAGGCCGACGACCGGCTCGCCGACGCCGCCTTCAAGGCCGGGTTCGACACCGTCGAGGCCGCCGCCGACGCGGTCCTGCCGGATTACGAACGCACCGCGCTCCAGCACCGCCTGGACGCCTGGCAGGCCGAGGAGGCCATGCTGGCCGACCGCCGCGGCGAGCGCGACACCGCCGCCGCGGCAGACCTGCCCCCGGCCGGCCCGGAGGCCGCCGGGGCCGCCGCCGAACGGGCCGCGGCCCTGCTGCGCACGGCCGGCTCCGCCGTCGACGCCGCCCGGGTGCGCTGCGCGGAGCTGGACCGGCTGTCCCGGCACGCCGAACAGGAGCTGCGGGCGCTGGGCCCGCTGCGCGAGGCGTACGACCGGGTGGCCCGGCTGGCCGGGCTCACGGCGGGCACCTCCGCCGACAACGAGCGCAAGATGCGGCTGGAGGCGTACGTCCTGGCCGCCCGTCTGGAGCAGGTCGCGGCCGCCGCCACGGTGCGGCTGCTGCGGATGTCCGGCGGCCGCTACACGCTCGTCCACTCCGACGCCAAGGCGAGCGGACGCGGGCGCTCCGGCCTCGGGCTGCACGTGGTGGACGCCTGGACCGGCAGCGAGCGGGACACCGCCACCCTGTCGGGCGGCGAGACCTTCTTCGCCTCCCTCGCCCTGGCCCTCGGCCTCGCCGACGTCGTCACCGACGAGGCGGGCGGCATGCGCCTCGACACCCTCTTCATCGACGAGGGCTTCGGCAGCCTCGACGACCAGGCGCTGGACGAGGTGCTCGACGTACTGGACTCGCTGCGCGAACGGGACCGCAGCGTCGGCATCGTGAGCCACGTCGGCGACCTGCGCACCCGCGTCCAGGCCCAGTTGGAGATCGTCAAGCAGCGCGGCGGTTCCGTCGTGCGCCACCGCACCGCGGCCCTCACGGACTGAGCGGGCGCCGCGGCAGCGGTGAGGAGTACACGATGCTGGTCGTGACGGCGCCCAGGCCCGAGATCCGGCCCGCGACCTCCTCCAGGTGCCCCATCGAGCGGGCCGCCACCTTGAGCACGAAGCAGTCGTCCCCCGTGACGTGGTGGGCCTCCAGGATCTCCGGGGTGGCCTCCAGCAGGTCGTGGAACGGCTTGTAGTTGCCGTGCGGATAGCGCAGCCGGACCAGCGCCAGGATGGACTTGCCCAGCTTCTCCGGGTCCACCACGGCCGTGTACCCGGTGATCACGCCCGCCTCCTCCAGCCGGCGCACCCGCTCGGTGACCGCGCTCGCGGACATGGAGACGGCGCGCGCGAGATCGGCGAAACTGGCCCGGCCGTCCTCCTGGAGGGCCGTCAGGATGCGCCAGTCGGTGGCGTCAGGGGAATAGTCGGTCATGGACCAGATGTAGCAGTGGAATCCCCGGCTGAACAAGAGGAAGGCCGGGGAATGGCACTTCCCGAGATGATCAGTGCCTCGTAGATTCGACGCCATGACGACCACGCAGACGCAGCTCACCGAAGCGGGCACCCTCCCGGCCGCCGCCACGACCACCGCCAACCCCGTGCTCCGGGTGCCCCCGGCCACTCCGGCCGCGGCCGCCGCCTACTTCGAGGCGAGCCTCGCCTTCCACGCGGACGTGTCCGATGTCGCCGCCGCCTTCGAGGCCCACCGCGAGCAGGGCGCCGCACTCGGCTTCCAGCTGGTCGACTCGCGCTCCACCCCGGCCTGGGACCAGGCCCACGTACCCGGCGCGATCCACCTGCCGACCGCCCTCATCCCCGAGCAGGCCGAGCGGCTCCTCGACAAGGACCTGCCCGTCGTCACGTACTGCTGGGGCCCCGGCTGCAACGGCGCCACCCGCTCCGCCCTCGCCCTGGCCCGGCTCGGCTTCCAGGTCAAGGAGATGCTCGGCGGCATCGAGTACTGGATCCGCGAGGGCTTCGAGGTCGAGACCTGGCAGGGAGGCCGGCAGCGCACCGAGGCGGACCCGCTGACCGCACCCACCGACTCCGACGACTGCGGCTGCTGAGGCGCCCGCCGCGCGCCGCGACCCCGTACGGGCCGCCCACCCGCCCCGGGGGGGGGGGCGCGGCGGCGTGGCGGC
>NZ_JBHYVA010000500.1:0-6363 GCF_042750055.1 Streptomyces sp. NPDC059456 | reverse complement strand
TGTGTTTATCGCTTCACTCCCCGGCCCTGTGGGGGGGGGGGGGGTGGCGGGGGGGGGGGCCCGCGTCGGCGGGGCCGGTCTCAGACCTGGGCGCCGGAGAGGCGCTCGACCGCGCGGAGCAGGGCGGAGTGGTCCAGGCCGCCGTCACCCTGGGCGCGCAGGGAGGCGACCAGCTGGGCGACGACCGCGCCGACGGGGAGGGCCGCACCGACGTTGCGGGCGGCGTCGGTGACGATGCCCATGTCCTTGTGGTGCAGGTCGATCCGGAAGCCGGGCTTGAAGTCGCGGTTCAGGAAGTTGTCCTTCTTGCGGGTCAGGACCGTGGAGCCGGCCAGACCGCCGTTGAGGACGTCGAGGGCGGCGTTGAGGTTCACGCCGGACTTCTCCAGGAAGACCACGGCCTCGGCGCACGCCTGGATGTTCACCGCGACGATGAGCTGGTTGGCGGCCTTCACCGTCTGGCCGGAGCCGTGCGGACCGCAGAGCACGATGACCTTGCCGAGCGCCTCGAGGATCGGCAGGGCCGCGTCGAAGTCGGCCTGCTCGCCACCCACCATGATCGACAGGACGGCCTCGATGGCGCCGGCCTCGCCGCCGGACACCGGGGCGTCGATGACGCGGATGCCCTTCTCGGCGGCGTTCGATGCGAGGTCGACCGAGGTCTGCGGGGTGATCGACGACATGTCGATGATCAGCGCACCGGACTTCGCGTTCTCGAGGATGCCCTCGGGACCGTAGTTGATGGCCTCGACCTGCGGGGAGGCGGGCACCATCGTGATGATGACGTCGGCGTCCCTGACGGCCTCGGCGATCGAGCCGGCGGCGGTGCCGCCCGCGGCGGCCAGGCGGTCGAGCTTGTCCTGCTCCAGCGTGAAGCCGGTGACCGGGTAGCCGGCCTTCAGGAGGTTCTCGGCCATGGGGGAGCCCATGATTCCGAGGCCGATCCAGGCGATGTTGGGGAGGGTGCTCATGATGAGGGTCCTTCTCTTAATGCTTCGTACGAAAAGTGCGAGGGGTGCCTGGCTGATCGCCCGGACTTCGTCCGCCTACCGGGCGGCGCGGGCCCCGGCCGGCAGCCACGCGAAGGAGGCGGCGGCGTCGGCGGCCTTGTACTCCAGGCCTACGTAGCCCTCGTACCCGGCCTTCTTCAGCTGGTCGAGCAGCTCTTCGAGGGGCAGCTCGCCGGTGCCGGGGGCACCGCGTCCGGGCTTGTCCGCGATCTGGACGTGCCCGGTTTTGGCGGCGTACTTTTCGATGACCTCGGAGAGGTCCTCATCGTTCATCGCCAGGTGGTACAGGTCGAGGAGGAACTTGGCGTTCCCGAGGCCGGTGGCCTCGTTCACCTTGTCCACCACCTCGATGCCGGCCGGGGCGCTCACCAGCGGGTAGAGCGGCGACTCGGGCTTGTTGAGGGTCTCGATCAGCAGGATCGCGCCGACGCGGGCGGCGGCCCGGGCCCCCACGACCAGGTTCTCCAGGGCGAGCTCGTCCTGCACGGCCGGGTCCACGCCCTCGACGCGGTTGCCGTAGAGGGCGTTCAGCGCCTTGCAGCCCACCGAGGCGGCGAAGTCCGCGGCCACGTCGATGTTGGCCTTGAAGCGGTCCGACTCCTCGCCGGGTACCGAGACCGCACCGCGGTCCGGGCCCGGCAGCTGTCCGGCGTAGAAGTTCAGGCCCACCAGCTGGGTGCCGGCGTCCTCAAGAGCCTTCTTGAGGGCGTCGAGCTCCTCCTGGGCGGGGGTGGGGGTCTCGATCCAGGGCCACCACAGCTCGACCGCGGTGAAGCCCGCCGCGGCGGCGGCCGCGGGGCGCTCCAGGAGCGGGAGTTCCGTGAAGAGGATCGAAAGGTTCACATCGAAGCGCTGGTCCGTGTATCCCATGAGGGGTGTGCGCTCCTTCCGTATTGCGGAAGTTAGTTTCTGCTTGATGGAAGACTGCAAGCAGGGCGCCGCACTTGTCAAGCCCGGACTGCCGAAAAAGAGTGACCGGGAGGTAGCTTGACCAGCGTGCGATTGAGAGTGGAGTTCACGACCGAGCCCTTCGATCTCGAAGAGGCCCCTGCCCATGCCGTGGCCGCTCGCGAGGTCATCCAGAAGGCCCAGCTGGACGCGGTGGACGTCGGCCCGTTCGGCAACACCGCCGAGGGTGAGGCCGACGCGGTGCTGACCGCGGTGACCGCGCTGCTGCGCGACTCGCTGGAGTCCGGCGCCACGCGCGTCTCGCTCCAGGTCAACGTGATCGGGGAGGACACCCCATGACCGAGCCCCGCGACCACCCGTTCGTCACCGCGGTCAAGCCGCTGGTCGACGCGATGGGCGGCGAGCTGATGGATCCGGCCCTGGCGCAGCCCGACGACGTCGTGCTCAGCTGGGAGGGCGAGGACCTGCTGGCCGTCCGGCTGCCCCAGCTGTCCGACTCGCTGGAGCGGATCCTGGCGGCGCTGGAGCGCCGGCACGGCGTACCGTTGTCGCAGCTCGACCGGAAGTCCAAGCAGGACGTCGTACGGATACTGGAGGCGCGCGGCGCCTTCTCCGTGCGGCACGGCGTGGAGACGGTCGCGGGCGCCCTGGGCGTAAGCCGTTTCACGGTCTACAACTACTTGAACAGGGAAAACCCCAACAAGAACAACCAAGCGTGAAACGCGTGTGACCCACGGTGACGAGCCGCCGCCCCATTCATCCGGGCGGCGGCTTTTGTGTACGGGAAGTTTCAACAAAGTGTTGACGCCGTGTTGTCGAGGGCGTTAGCTATGCGCAGCCCGTCAAGCAACAACAGGCCACGGAGGCCTACCGTGACTTCGAGTCCGACCCCGGGTCTCACCCGGTTCAACGCCTTGGACGACAGCGCGGCCGCGGCCGAGCTGCACGAGGTGTGCGCCAGTTCGGCATGGGGGAGCAAGCTGCTCGCCCAGCGCCCCTACGCCGGCGCCGAAGCCCTGTTCTCGGCCAACGAGTCCGCCATGGCGGAGCTCACCGCCGAGGACCTCGCCGAGGCGATGGCAGGCCACGCGCCGATCGGCCGGCCGAAGCCGGGAGACCCGACCTCCGCCCGCGAGCAGCGCGGTATGGCCAGCGCCTCGGAGGAGCTCAAGAGCGAGCTCCTCGAACTGAACCTGGCGTACCAGGAGAAGTTCGGCCACGTCTTCCTCATCTGCGCCACCGGTGCGACCGGTGAGTTCATGCGGGACGCGGTCAGGGTCCGGATCGACAATTCGCCGGAGCAGGAGCGGGAAATCGCCCGCGGCGAACTCGTCAAGATCAACCGGATCCGTCTGACCCGCCTCGTCGAACTCGCAGAAGAAGGAGCGTGAGCATGAGCACCGCGACCACCGCGTCGGTGTCCACGCACATCCTGGACACCAGCATCGGACGCCCCGCCGAGGGCGTCGCCATCTCCCTGTCGGCCCGTGCGGGGCTCGACGGCGAGTGGGCGGCCCTGGGCGGCTCCGCCACCGATGCGGACGGGCGCTGCAAGGACCTGCCGGCGCTGCCGGAGGGAACCACCCACGTGCGTCTCGACTTCGAGACCGAGACGTACTTCGCCAAGAAGCAAGCCGAGGCGCAGCAGGACGCCCCCCGCGTAAGGGACAGCGGTGCGTTCTTCCCCGAGGTCACCATCACGTTTGCGGTGAACCCGGGCGAGCACTACCACGTACCGCTGCTGCTCAACCCGTTCGGCTACTCCGTTTACCGAGGGAGCTAGCATGGCCACGATTCTGGGCCAGAACCAGTACGGCAAGGCAGAGAACCGCGTCGTCAAGATCACGCGGGACGGCGATACGCACCACATCAAGGACCTCAACGTCTCGGTCGCCCTCTCCGGCGACATGGACGACGTCCACTACTCCGGCTCGAACGCCAACGTCCTGCCGACGGACACCACCAAGAACACGGTGTACGCGTTCGCCAAGGAGTACGGCATCGAGTCCGCCGAGCAGTTCGGCATCCACCTGGCGCGCTGGTTCGTGAACAGCCAGGAGCCGATCCAGCGTGCGCGCATCCGGATCGAGGAGTACGCCTGGGACCGGATCGCCACCTCGGACGCCAACTCCAAGTTCATCGGCTCCGACGAGGTCAACCACTCCTTCGTCCGCAAGGGCATGGAGACCCGCGTCACCCAGATCACGTACGACGGGCAGAACTGGGAGGTCATCTCCGGCCTCAAGGACCTGATCGTCATGAACTCCACGAACTCCGAGTTCTGGGGTTACGTGAAGGACAAGTACACGACCCTCCAGGAGGCGTACGACCGCATCCTGGCCACCCAGGTGTCGGGTCGCTGGCGCTTCAACTGGTCGGACGACGAGCAGCGGATGCCCAACTGGGAGAAGTCCTACGCCGAGACCAAGAAGCACATGCTCCAGGCCTTCGCGGAGACCTACTCCCTCTCGCTCCAGCAGACCCTGTACCAGATGGGTTCGCGCATCATCAACCACCGTTCGGAGATCGACGAGGTCCGCTTCTCGCTCCCGAACAAGCACCACTTCCTCGTCGACCTGGAGCCGTTCGGCCTCAAGAACGACAACGAGGTCTACTTCGCCGCGGACCGCCCGTACGGTCTGATCGAGGCCACGATCCTGCGGGACGGCGCCGACGCGCGCATCCCGGTGGACATGACCAACCTCTGACGCGGCACGCGCGTCCCGGGGCACCGCAGTTGCCCCGGGACCGCAGCGCGCGACACGTTCCAGCTTCCTGAATCGGCACCCGGAGCAACCCCGCGGGGCGGCAGTACTGTCAGCTGTCAGGTCCCCGGCTCCGGCACTCAAATCCCCTGGGTTCTGCCGTGCCCGCACCGCCACTGAAAGCACGAGGAAGTCCCATGGCAGCATCGGCAGCGCATGACGGCGCAGTAGAGCGCATCGTCATCGAGAACTGTGCGATTGCGACCGTCGACGCGAACGACACCGAGTACGCCTCGGGCTACGTGGTCGTCGCCGGCAACAAGATCGAGTCGCTCGGCGCGGGCAAGGCCCCCGAGAACCTCGACAACGTGGTCCGCCGCATCGACGGCACGGGTCACCTCGTCACCCCGGGCCTCGTCAACACCCACCACCACTTCTACCAGTGGATCACCCGTGGTCTGGCCACCGACCACAACCTCTTCAACTGGCTCGTCGCGCTGTACCCGACGTGGGCGCGCATCGACGAGCAGATGGCGTACACCGCCGCCCAGGGCTCCCTGGCGATGATGGCCAAGGGCGGCGTCACCACCGCCATGGACCACCACTACGTCTACCCCAAGGGCTCCGGCGACCTCTCCGGCGCGATCATCCGCGCCGCGTCCGAGATGGGCGTCCGCTTCACCCTCGCCCGCGGTTCGATGGACCGCAGCAAGAAGGACGGCGGCCTGCCCCCGGACCACGCCGTCGAGACCCTCGAGGGTGCGCTCGCCGACACCGAGGCGACCGTCAAGAAGCACCACGACCACTCCTTCGACGCGATGACCCAGGTCGCCGTCGCCCCCTGCTCCCCCTTCTCGGTCTCCACCGAGCTGCTCAAGCAGGGCGCCGAGCTGGCCCGCCACCTCGGCGTGCGCATGCACACGCACGGCAGCGAGACCGTCGAGGAAGAGCAGTTCTGCAAGGAACTGTTCGGCATGGGCCCGACCGACTACTTCGAGTCGACCGGCTGGCTCGGCGAGGACGTGTGGATGGCGCACAGCGTCCACATGAACGACTCCGACATCGCCGCGTTCGCCCGCACCAAGACCGGTGTCGCGCACTGCCCGTCCTCCAACGCCCGTCTGGCCGCCGGCATCGCCCGCGTCCCGGACATGCTCGCCGCCGGCGTCCCGGTCGGCCTCGGCGTGGACGGCACCGCCTCCAACGAGTCCGGTGAACTGCACACCGAGCTGCGCAACGCGCTGCTGATCAACCGTCTGAACCCGGTCCACCGCGAGGCGGCCCTCAATGCGCGCCAGGCCCTGCGCCTCGGTACGTACGGTGGCGCCCAGGTGCTCGGCCGCGCCGACAACATCGGTTCCCTGGAGCCGGGCAAGCTCGCCGACCTGGTGATGTGGAACCTGGGCACCCTCGCCCACTCCTCCATCGCCGACCCGGTCATCGCGCTGGTCTTCGGTGCGGCCGCCCCGGTCACCCTCTCGCTGGTCAACGGCAAGCAGATCGTCGAGAACAACCGGCTGCTCTTCGCCGACGAGGACGCCATCGCGGTGTCCACCCGCGAAGAGGCCCAGCGCCTCGCGCGCATCTCCGCGCAGGGCTGATCCCCCCGGCCGCTGCTGGGGGACGCCTCCAGGAGTCCGGCCGGGGGGGACGGCCCCCCCCCGGGGGGCTGGGGGTTTTACACAAATCCCAGCCCACGATAACCATTGGGTTCTGGGTTTGGGGGGGGGGGGGGTTGT
>NZ_JBHYVA010000499.1:0-6369 GCF_042750055.1 Streptomyces sp. NPDC059456 | reverse complement strand
CCTTACTGTGTCTCGGGATGCGATTTGGGGCTCTACCCCCCCGCCCCCCCCCCCACCCGGGCAGGGCACCACCGCGTTCAGAGGACTTTGGAGAGGAAGGCGCGCGTACGGGCGTGGCGCGGGGCGTCCAGGACGGCTGCGGGCGGGCCTTGCTCGACGATCGCACCGGCGTCCATGAAGACGACGGTGTCGGCGACCTCGCGCGCGAACCCGATCTCATGCGTCACGACGACCATGGTGGTCCCGGCGCGGGCCAGGTCCTTGATGACGTCGAGGACCTCCCCCACCAGCTCCGGGTCGAGCGCCGAGGTCGGCTCGTCGAAGAGCAGCACCTTGGGTTCGAGGGCGAGCGCGCGGGCGATGGCCGCGCGCTGCTGCTGCCCCCCGGACAGCTGGAGCGGATAGGCGTCGGCCTTGTCGGCGAGGCCGACGCGGTCCAGCAGCCGTCGGGCCGTTGCCTGCGCCTCCCGTCGCGGGCGGCGCAGCACGGAGACCGGGGCTTCGACGAGGTTGTCCAGGACGGTGAGGTGCGGGAAGAGGTTGAAGTTCTGGAAGACGAACCCGATGCTGGTGCGCTGCTTCAGCACCTCCTTCTCCTTCAGCTCGTACAGCTTGCCGCGGGAGCCGCGGTAGCCGATGAGTTCGCCGTCGACGCTGATCCAGCCGCGGTCGACCTTTTCCAAGTGGTTGATGGTGCGCAGGAGCGTGGACTTCCCCGAGCCGGAGGGGCCGAGGATCACGGTGACTTCGCCGGCGTGGACGTGCAGGTCGACGCCGCGCAGCACTTCGAGCGGCCCGAAACTCTTGTGGACTCCGCGCACTTCCACCATCACGTCGTTCACGGCCTCGCCCCTCACGTGTGCTCGGCCGGGTTGATCTGAGACGTGTCGATCGCGGAGGCCGTGGTGCCCCACTTCTTCAGGATGCGCGTGTACGTGCCGTTCTTGATGAGCTCGTTGACAGCGGCCTGCAGGGCGCCGGTCAGCGGTGAGCCCTTCCTGAAGGCGAAGCCGACGTCGAGGCGGTGGTACTCGCCGAGGAAGGTGGTGTGTGCGGCGGGCTGCGCGGCCTGGTGGCGCAGGCCGTTGATCGTCGACATGACGACGTCGATCCGGCCCTGCTGCAGGGCGGTGGTGACGGCCCCGGTCTCGGCGAAGACCTTCACCTCGTACGGCTTCTTGCCGGCGGCGGCGCAGACGCCCTTCTGTGCGGTGAGGGTCTTCTCGAACGTCGTGCCCGCGCCGGTGCCGATGGTCAGGCCGCACAGCTGGGTGAGGTCGGAGACCTGCGCGGTCAGGGTGGTGTTGCCGGTCTTGACGGCGAATCCCTGCCCGTCGTTGATGTAGGTGACGAAGTCGATGGTTTTCAGGCGTTCGGTGGTGACGCCGAAGTTGCCCGTGCCGAAGTCGTACTTGCCGCTGCCGAGGGCGGGCAGGATCGTCTCGAAGGAGGCGTCCTGGCGCTCCAGTTTCACGCCGAGGACCTTGGCCACCGCGTCGGCGATGTCGATGTCCTGGCCGGCAGGCGGCTTGTCCTGCCCGTTCGGGTAGTACGCCGAGGGAGGGGACCCGACGGAGCTGCCGACGCGCAGGGTGCCCGCCGCGCGGACCTCGGCCGGCAGCAGGGCGGCGATCGGGTCCACGGTCCGTACGTCGGCGACCGGGTCGTCGGCCGCCGCGGAGTTCACCGGTGCACCCGCACCGGCGGGGGCTGCGTCACCGGAGGAGCCGCAGGCGGTCAGCGCCAGGAGGGGCAGGAGGGCGAGGGCGGCGGCGGTGCGCATGCGGGTGCGGATCCCGTTCCCGGGGAGGTTCACGGCGGGAAGGCCTTTCCGTTGCGGGGCATGGGGTGGTGTGCGGAACGGGCGAGGGATCACGCGTCCGGGCACGACTGAAGGGCCGTTGGTGCGGCGGGCGACGGCGGGACGGCACGAGGAACGTGCGGGCGATGCGGGCGTGACGGCGCGAGGGGCGTCGAAGGAGGTTTCGGGGCGGCGGCAGCGCACGGCGGGACGTGCGCCAGCGTGCCTCGTACGGCTCGCCGACCGCGCCCGGTGGTGGGCGAAGGAGGATCTCGGCCCGCGACGGGGTCACCGAGGGAGGGAAGGGCCGATCAGCCAGCCCGCTGCCGCGTCAGGCGCAACACGCCGCGGACCACACGCGACCGAAGTCGATGTAGTCGCGCGAAACAAGGCGCTGATGGGCAGTCATGCGACTACTTGACCAGTACATGCGGCTCCTCGTCAAGCAAGGGCCCGAATGCCGGACGGCCGGTGGCCGGCCGGGCCCTGCATGGTTGACACGGCCGGGCCCCGGGCACATACGATCGACGCCGGAGCGGCTCCGCCTACGCGGGGCCCCTCCGCCCGCGTTGAGGGACGCGGTGGGCGTGACGACACGAGCAGCCGATCCCGGCAGCACGGATTCCCCGCGGAGTTCGTGCCGTACTTCCGCGCGCCGTGCCGCCGGGTGGTCATCCACGCCCGCGCCCCTTCCCTGGAGAGCCTCCCATGGCCACCCCGCCCGATGTCTCCGCCGTATCCGACACCACCGCCCCCGCTCGCGACGGGGCGCCCACCGCACCAGCCGGGCGCGCACAGGCCCACGACACCGCTCTCGGGGCCGAACCGCCGCTGATCGTGCCGCGCCGGCGGATCGGCCGCCGGCTGTCCGCCGTCGCCGCCCTGCTGGTCTTCGCGATGGTGCTGGTCTCGGTCGTTCGCAACGAAGCCTTTCAATGGGACGTCGTGGGGCGGTACTTCACCACTGCCGCCGTTCTCGACGGGCTGCTGCTCACCCTCTGGCTCACCGGTGCGGTGATGGTGCTCGGCTTCCTGTTCGGCACCGTGCTCGCGGTGATGCGCCTGTCCGCCAATCCGGTGCTGCGCACGTTGAGTTGGGGCTACGTGTGGATCTTCCGCTCCACCCCCCTGCTGGTGCAGCTGCTGTTCTGGTTCAACATCGGCGCGCTGTACCCCACGCTCGGCCTCGGCATCCCGTACGGACCTCAGCTCTTCTCCGTCAGGACGGTGAACCTGCTGGGCCCGACCCTGACCGCTGTCATCGGTCTGACCCTGCACGAGTCCGCGTACGCGGCCGAGGTGGTGCGCGGCGGCATCCTCTCCGTGGACCCCGGGCAGACGGAGGCGGCACAGGCGCTCGGTCTGAGCAGGCGCCGCACCCTGCGCCGCATCGTCGTTCCCCAGGCGATGCGTTCCATCGTGCCGACCGCGGGGAACATGCTGATCGGCACGCTGAAGGGCACCAGCATCGTCAGCGTGCTGGCCGTGCACGATCTGCTGTACTCGGTGCAGCTGGTCTACAACCAGAACTACCAGGTGATCCCGCTGCTGTTGGTCGCCACCCTCTGGTACGTCGCGACCACGACCCTGCTGAGCGGGGGCCAGTACTACGTCGAGCGGTACTACGCCCGCGGCACGTCCCGCAGCCTGCCGCCCACGCCCACGCAGCGACTGCGCATCCGCGTGACCACCCTGCGCGCACGCCTGCACGCGCTGACCGCAGCCGGCGGCGGGCGCTGATCCACGGCCTGCCCCGCTCGGCGGGGCAGGCCCGCCCCGCGGGATGTGAGACCGGGGGAACGGCTCACGGCGGGCAGCCGGAAGCACCGCCCAGGCCCCCGGGAGGGGCGGTCGCCGTCATGGCGGGCGGTGCGGCAGGCGGGGAGTCGGCCGCCGCCGGGGTTCCCCGTCCCCGGCGGCGGCCTGTGGTCAGTGCTGCTCGGGAACGTACTTGTAGCCGACGCGGCGCACGGTGGAGATGCGGTCCCGGTAGGCGGGGCCGAGCTTGCGGCGCAGCCGGGCCACGTGGACGTCGACCGTACGGCCGTCGCCGATGTGCCCGTAACCCCAGATGCCCGAGATGAGGGCGTCACGCGTGTGGACCGTGTACGGGTGGGACACGAGGTGGGCCAGGAGGTCGAACTCCAGGTAGGTGAGGTCCAGTTCGCACCCGTCGAGCTCGACCAGCCGACGCGCCCGGTCGACCCGGATCGCGTCGTCGTGCTGGACGGGTTCGGGCTGCGGGGCCGGTTCCGGCTCGGGGGCCTGAGGCAGTCCGGGCCCGAGGGGGTGGACCTCCGGGCGTATGCCGTGCGCGTGCATCAGCGCGACCGGGTCGACGTTCGCCGGCAGGAAGACGAGGTATCCGACGCGAGCGCCGTCGGTCTCGCCGACGGGGACACCGGGCGGGCGGTCGCCCACCAGCTGGAGGCGCGGGGCCGGGGAACGACGGACGGCGGGCGCGGGTGCGGGAATTGCGGTGGTCACGATGAGCCCCTTCGGCTGCGCGGAGTGAGATACGGATGCCGGGTGTTCGGGCAGGTCAGGGCGCGAGGGTCTCCGTGACGGAGCCGACCGGGAGGATCGGCACGTCACGCGCCGGACCGACCCGCACGGCCCAGACGGCCGGGGTCACGAAAGGCGCGGTGCACGGAGACGATGCGGCAGCCGGAACGCCGGCGCGCATCGAGGAAATGCCCTGACGGAGAAGCCCTAGAAGGGGCGGCAGACGGCGCTGGCCACGCGACGGAAGTCAACGTGCCTGCGGCGTACGAGCAACGGCTGCGACGGGGACATGGGCACATCCTGAGGTGCCGTGTGGACCTGCGTCAATACTTCCCTACTGGTTGCATAGGAAAGGAGTGGACACGGGTACCCGTCTCCATGATGAGTTGCAGGCCAACCTCCTTTGTACACAACGTTTCTGACGGAGTGACACCCGTAGCGACACGACTCTCCACGGACCTGGATCGTCTCCCATTACGAGATCGACTTGTCCATGATGCGGTCACGCTCTTGCCCGGAAGGTCGCTTCGGGCGAGTATCCCTATCAATCCGATGGGAAAAGTGGGGATTGGGAGTCCTGCCGACCGCCCCGTCCGGTCGCGGACGTCTCGCGCACCCATCGCCTTCCCGCCCCCGCGCACCTCCCCCACCACTCAGCAACCGGCCGACGCCGCCCGACAACGTTCCGGAGTAGCCGACATGACCACCGTCAACGCCCGCCGCACCGCCGTCCGCCCAGCCCCCGCGTCACAGGGCTGCACCGGGGCCTGCCGGTGACGCCCACGCGGACGGCACCCGTTCCCGCCGGCCACCGATCCGACGAAGAGCGGCGCCGCGCGCTCCTGCGTACCGCGTGCGATGTGGCGGACGACCTGGCCGCGGACGCCATCGCCCGCGATCAGGCCGGCAAACCGCCCACCGACGAGACGGCCCGGCTGCGCGAGGCCGGCCTGCCGGCGGCCCTCACCCCGCCCGGGCCCGGCCGCGGGGCGGACTGGCGCACCGGATGCGCCGTCATACGTGAGGTCGCGGCAGCGGACGGCTCGGTCGGCGAACTCCTCGCCCGCCACTACGTGCACGCCTGGAGCGGACGCTTCTACGCGGATCACGAGCACGCCGCCGCCCTCGAAGAGGAGTCGGTCCGCGAGCGGTGGCTGTGGACCGGCGCGGTCCGCACTCCCTCCCCCCACCACGACGCCGAAGGACCGGACCTCACGCTGAGGCCGCGCACCACGGGCTACGTACTGAGCGGGCACCGGTGCGTGGACACGGCGGTGGCGGCCGCCGACCAGATCGTGGTGGACGCCGTCTGCGCCGCGACCGGCGACGTCCTGGTCGTGCGGATCCCGGCCGACGAACGGGGGGTGACCGTCGAACCCGACCACGATCGCCTCGGGCAGCGGGTCGCCGGCGCGGGCCGGCTCGCCCTCGACCGGGTCGCGGTCACGCCGGGGCAGGTGCTGGGACGCCGGCCGCACGACGAGGAGTCGACCGCGCCCGTCACCGGGCTCGCGGAACCGGCGCTCCGGCTCGCCCTGTGCCACGTCGCCCTCGGCGTCGCCGAGGGCGCCCTGACCGAAGCGCGCGACCTCAACCGGGCCGGCCGCGCACACCGGCTGCCGGGTGAGGACCCGGACCTCTTCCTGACGTACGGGGAGCTCGCCTCCGCCACCCAGACGGCCACCGCCGTGGTCGATCGGGCGACGGAGGTGATGGCCCGGGCCCTCGCCGCGGGTGCGCAGCTCGACGCCGAGGCCTCGGCGGGCGTCGCCGCGCTGGTCGCCACGGCCGAAGCGGTCATGTCGAAGGCCGCCCTGCACGTCACCGCCCAGGTGCTGGAACTCGCCGACGCCCCCGGCCTGGACCGGTTCTGGCGCAACGCCAGGGTCCTGACGGCCCACCGCCCGGTCGCGCAGCGGCTGCGCTCCGTCGGCGAGCACTATCTCAACGGCTCCCACCGCGCAGCGGCGGCGGTTTTCCACTGACGCGGGGCCCCCGGGGACGGGGCCGTGACCCCCGTGGGTCGCCGCAGGCCGCCGGGCGCGCATACCGGCCCGGCAGCC
>NZ_JBHYVA010000498.1:0-6394 GCF_042750055.1 Streptomyces sp. NPDC059456 | reverse complement strand
GCCCTGAGCCGGGTACTGGAGCCCGGCGACGAGCACGCCGGCCGGTGGCTGCGCGAACACGGCGCCGTCGGGCTGATACGGCTGCTGACCGGCCCCGAGAGCGAGACGGCGACCCTGACCGGCGTCGGCGGGCAGCGGCTCGCCGGATACCGCAGACGGGCCGCGCTCGCCGACCCCCGGCGCGACCTGGCGAGCGCCGCCCGCCACGGCGGCCGGTTCGTCTGCCCCGGCTCACCCCAGTGGCCGACCCAGCTGGACGACCTCGGCGACGCCCGCCCCGTCGGGCTCTGGATCCGGGGCGGACCGGACCTGCGGACCTGGGCCCTGCGCTCCGTCGCCGTGGTCGGGGCCCGGGCCTGCACCCCGTACGGCGCCCACATGGCCCAGACCCTGGCCGCCGGGCTCGCCGAACGGGGCTGGGTCGTCGTCTCCGGAGCCGCCTACGGGATCGACGCCGCGGCCCACCGCGGCGCCCTCGCCTCCGACGGCGCCACCGCCGCGGTGCTCGCCTGCGGGGTGGACACCGCCTACCCCCGCGGCCACGCCGGGCTGCTCGGCCGGATCGCCGCCCAGGGGCTCGTACTCGGGGAGCTGCCGCCCGGCAGCCACCCCACCCCGAGCCGGTTCGTGCTGCGCAACCGGGTCATCGCCGCCCTCACCCGGGGCACCGTGGTCGTGGAGGCCGCCCACCGCAGCGGTTCCCTCGTCACGGCCCGGCGGGCCCAGCGGCTCGGCCGGTTCACCATGGGCGTCCCCGGCCCCGCCACCAGCAGCCTCTCGGCCGGAGTGCACGAACTGCTGCGCGGCGAGGCCGTCCTCGTCACGGACGCCGCGGAAGTGGTCGAACTCGTCGGCGGCATGGGCGAACTGGCCCCCGAGCGGCGCGGACCGGTGCTCGCCCGGGACCTGCTGCACCCGGACACCGCCCGGGTACTCGAAGCCCTCCCGGCCGGCCGCCCCGCGCAGCCGGACGAAGTGGCCCTCGCGGCGGGAACCGGCACCGATGAAGTCATCGGCAGACTGTACGAACTTCACTCTCTGGGGTTCGTCGAACGGCAGGGCGATGGCTGGCAGTTGACCACACAATCACCTGAAGGAGGCACACAAACCGGTGGCCCCCGGCGAGGCGGTCGTTGACCTGGGGCGTTCCGGTGAAAGAGTGAAGCCGATGAGAGACGCGGTCTTCCCGCCGGCAGCCGCCGGGACCGAGCGCCAGGCGCCGGTCCCGGGTCGCCCGCGTGAGTCAGGGCGCCGCTGCGCCCCCGCGCGATCCCGTACTCTTCGCGCACCGCGACACTTCCGTCACGCTACGCTCCCAAGGAATCCGGCTCCGGCAAAGGCGAAGCATGCCCCAGCACACCTCAGGGTCCGACCGCGCTGCGGTGCCCCCCGCTGCCCGCGGCAGCGTGCGGTCCACCGCGCCCTCGTCCCTGGAGGTGCTCTGGCGCTCGTACAAGGACAGCGG
The DNA here is from genome assembly GCF_042750055.1 of Streptomyces sp. NPDC059456. Taxonomy (NCBI): domain Bacteria; kingdom Bacillati; phylum Actinomycetota; class Actinomycetes; order Kitasatosporales; family Streptomycetaceae; genus Streptomyces; species Streptomyces sp. NPDC059456. Next base: position 4,929 of record NZ_JBHYVA010000498.1, on the reverse strand, counting down.
TGACGAGCGGCTGCGGGAGCAGCTGATCCTCCACTACTCACCCCTGGTGAAGTACGTGGCCGGCCGGGTCAGCGTCGGCCTGCCGCCCAACGTGGAACAGGCCGACTTCGTCTCCTCCGGGGTCTTCGGGCTGATCGACGCCATCGAGAAGTTCGACATCGACCGGTCCATCAAGTTCGAGACCTACGCGATCACCCGGATCCGCGGCGCGATGATCGACGAGCTGCGCGCCCTGGACTGGATCCCGCGCTCGGTCCGGCAGAAGGCGCGGGCCGTGGAGCGGGCCTACGCCACCCTCGAAGCGCAGCTGAGGCGGACCCCGACCGAGCACGAGGTCGCCGGCGAGATGGGCATCGCCGTCGAGGAACTCCACACCGTGTTCAGCCAGTTGTCGCTGGCCAACGTGGTCGCCCTCGAAGAGCTGCTGCACGTCGGCGGCGAGGGCGGCGACCGCCTCTCGCTGATGGACACCCTGGAGGACACGGCCGCCGACGACCCGGTCGAGGTCGCCGAGGACCGCGAGCTGCGCAGGCTCCTGGCCCGGGCCATCAACACCCTGCCCGAACGCGAGAAGACCGTGGTCACGCTCTACTACTACGAAGGCCTCACCCTGGCCGAGATCGGCAACGTCCTCGGCGTCACGGAGAGCCGCGTCAGCCAGATCCACACGAAGTCCGTGCTCCAACTCCGCGCAAAGCTGGCAGATGTGGGCCGGTGAGCTTGCACCGCCTCCGTAGAGTGGACGTGTGCCCAGGATTCGAGCGGCCTCCGTGGCCGAGCACCGGTCGATGCAGCGCGGCGCCCTGCTGGACGCCGCGCGCTCCCTGCTGTCCGAAGGCGGGACGGAAGCGCTGACCTTCCCCGCCCTGGCGGAGCGCACCGGCCTCGCCCGGTCCTCCGTGTACGAGTACTTCCGCTCCCGTGCCGCCGTGGTCGAAGAGCTGTGCGCGGTGGACTTCCCCGTCTGGGCCGCCGAGATCGAGGCGGCCATGGAGCGGGCGCAGTCGCCGGAAGCCAAGGTCGAGGCCTATGTGCGGAGCCAGCTCGGGCTGGTCGGGGACCGGCGCCACCGGGCGGTGGTCGCGATCTCGGCCAGCGAGCTGGACGCGGGGGCGCGCGAGAAGATCCGCGCCGCGCACGGAGGGCTCGTGGCGATGATCGTGGAGGCGCTCGGCGCCCTCGGGCACGAGCAGCCCCGGCTCGCCGCGATGCTGCTCCAGGGAGTGGTCGACGCGGCGGTCCGGCGCATCGAGCTCGGCGCCGCCGAGGACCCTTCCGTCGTCACCGAGGCGGCCGTGGCCATGGCCCTCGGGGGCGTACGGGGCTGAGGCCCGCCCCGGAACCGTCCGGGGCCGTGAGCGGCAGCAGTCTCGGCGCGGGGCTGGGGAGCAGCGTCAGCGGGTTCAGGTACGCGGCTCCGGACAGCAGGCCCCAGTGCAGGCACGGGCTCCCGCAGTGCGAGCCCTCCGTGAGGACCGCGACCACCTGGCCGGCCGTGACCTCCTCGCCCTCCGCCACCAACGGCCGGACCGGCTCGTACGTGGTGCGCAGGCCGCCCGGCAGGGTGAGGGACAGGACTCCGCGGCCGGCCACCAGTCCCGCGTAGTGCACCCGGCCCGGGCCGACCGCCCGGAGTTCCGCGCCCACCGGGGCCGCCAGGTCGACCCCGCGGTGCCCCGCCGCGTACGGGGTCGGCGGCGGATCCCACCAGCGGGCGACCACGAGCGGGGGCGGAAGCGGCCGGGCCCCCGGCGCGAGCGCCTGGGCCAGGGTCAGCAGCAGTGTGAGCAGCAGTGTCGTCATGCGCTCCAGGTTGGCCCGCCGTCGCGCAGCGTGAGCGGGCCTGTGGACGGACGGCCCGTTGTGGACAGCGGCGTCACCTGGCATACCGCCCGGTCCCGTACACTTCTTACGGCGATCCGGGTCACCGGGTCGACTTCGCACGCCCCAGCATCGGCCGCTCAGGCCGGGTGCAAGCGTCTCTCGGTCCCCTTCTCGGGGGCAGGGCGCGGTGGGGCGTCAGGAACCAAACCGAGAAACCAAGGAGATGGCCATGGCCGTCGTAACGATGCGGGAGCTGCTGGAGAGCGGCGTCCACTTCGGTCACCAGACCCGTCGCTGGAACCCGAATATGAAGCGCTTCATCTTCACCGAGCGCAACGGCATCTACATCATCGACCTGCTCCAGTCGCTGTCGTACATCGACCGCGCCTACGAGTTCGTCAAGGAGACCGTCGCCCACGGCGGCTCCATCATGTTCGTCGGCACGAAGAAGCAGGCCCAGGAGGCCATCGCCGAGCAGGCGACGCGCGTCGGCATGCCGTACGTCAACCAGCGCTGGCTGGGTGGCATGCTCACCAACTTCTCCACCGTCTACAAGCGCCTCCAGCGTCTGAAGGAGCTTGAGGCGATCGACTTCGACGACGTCGCCGCGTCGGGTCTCACCAAGAAGGAGCTCCTGGTCCTCTCCCGCGAGAAGACCAAGCTGGAGAAGACCCTTGGTGGTATCCGCGAGATGTCGAAGGTCCCCAGCGCCGTCTGGATCGTCGACACCAAGAAGGAGCACATCGCCGTCGGTGAGGCGCGCAAGCTCCACATCCCGGTCGTCGCGATCCTCGACACCAACTGCGACCCCGACGAGGTCGACTACAAGATCCCGGGCAACGACGACGCGATCCGCTCCGTCACCCTGCTCACCCGCGTGATCGCCGACGCCGTCGCCGAGGGCCTCATCGCCCGTTCCGGCGCTGCGACCGGTGACTCGAAGCCGGGCGAGAAGGCCGCCGCCGAGCCGCTCGCCGAGTGGGAGCGCGACCTGCTCGAGGGCGAGAAGAAGGCCGACGACGCCGAGGCCGCCCCGGCCGAGGCCGCTGCCGAGGCCCCCGCTGCCGAGGCCCCCGCCGCCGAGGCCGCCCCGGCCGCCGACGCCGAGCAGGCCTGACCCACTGAGAGCGCCCGGCGTTCACGCGCCGGGCACTCACAGCACGGACGATGACGGCGGGGGAGCCGCGCCACGAGCGCGGCGCCTCCGCCGTTCACCCGTAGATCTACGACTTCGAGAGAGAATCACAGACTCATGGCGAACTACACCGCCGCTGACGTCAAGAAGCTCCGCGAGCTCACCGGCGCCGGCATGCTGGACTGCAAGAACGCGCTCGTGGACGCCGACGGTGACGTCGACAAGGCCCAGGAAGCCCTCCGCATCAAGGGCCAGAAGGGCGTCGCCAAGCGCGAGGGCCGTTCTGCCGAGAACGGTGCCGTCGTCTCCCTCATCGCCGACGACAACACCTCCGGTGTCATCGTCGAGCTGAAGTGCGAGACGGACTTCGTCGCCAAGGGCGAGAAGTTCCTGGCCGTCGCCAACGAGCTGGCCGCCCACGTCGCCGCCACCTCCCCGGCCGACATCGAGGCGCTCCTCGCGTCCGAGATCGCGCCCGGCAAGACCGTCACCGCTTTCGTCGACGAGGCCAACGCCAACCTCGGCGAGAAGATCGTCCTGGACCGCTTCGCGCAGTTCACCGGCGGTTACGTGACCTCGTACATGCACCGCACGATGCCCGACCTGCCGTTCCAGATCGGCGTCCTGGTCGAGCTCGACAAGGAGAACGCGGACGTCGCCCGCGGCGTCGCGCAGCACATCGCCGCGTTCGCCCCGCAGTGGCTGTCCGCCGAGGACGTCCCGGCCGAGAAGGTCGAGTCCGAGCGTCGCATCGCCGAAGAGGTCACCCGCGCGGAGGGCAAGCCCGAGGCTGCCATCGCCAAGATCGTCGAGGGTCGCGTCAACGGCTTCTTCAAGGAGGCCACCCTCCTCGGCCAGCCGTACGCGCTGGACAACAAGAAGTCCGTCCAGAAGGTCCTGGACGAGGCCGGTGTCACCCTGAAGCGCTTCTCGCGCATCAAGGTCGGCATCTGAGTCCGTCCGTACAACGACGGACACCGGACCCCGGTAGGGTCTGAAGCAGTCGTCCGCGCACGCGCGCAGCGACCGCAGATCTGACGAGGAGGCCATTGCCGTAGAGGGAACCGCGAGGACCCACCGGCAATGGCCTTCTTCGTATGTGCACGAGGAGATCTCCATGAATCAGGGCGTGGACCCCCACACCGCTTCCGACGACAAGAGCGACCACGACAAGAAGGGCCGCCGCTTCATGCTGAAGCTGTCGGGCGAAGCCTTCTCCGGTGGTACAGGGCTGGGCGTCGACCCCGACGTCGTCCATGCCATCGCGCGAGAAATCGGCGCGGTGGTCCGTGACGGCGCGGAGATCGCCGTCGTGATCGGCGGCGGGAACTTCTTCCGCGGCGCCGAACTCCAGCAGCGCGGCATGGACCGTGCGCGGTCCGACTACATGGGCATGCTGGGCACCGTCATGAACTGCCTCGCCCTCCAGGACTTCCTGGAGAAGGAGGGCATCGACTCCCGTGTGCAGACCGCCATCACCATGGGTCAGGTCGCGGAGCCGTACATCCCGCTGCGTGCCGTGCGGCACCTGGAGAAGGGCCGCGTCGTGATCTTCGGCGCCGGCATGGGCATGCCCTACTTCTCCACCGACACCACGGCCGCCCAGCGCGCCCTGGAGATCGACGCCGAGGCCCTGCTCATGGGCAAGAACGGTGTCGACGGGGTCTACGACTCCGACCCGAAGAAGAACCCCGACGCGGTGAAGTTCGACGCGCTGGAGTACAGCGAGGTGCTGTCCCGCGACCTCAAGGTCGCCGACGCCACCGCCATCACGCTGTGCCGCGACAACAAGCTGCCGATCCTGGTCTTCGAGCTGCTCGCCGAGGGCAATATCGCCCGCGCCGTCAAGGGTGAGAAGATCGGCACGCTCGTGAGCGACCAGGGCACCCGGGCCTGAGCGTCCCGACGCCGGGCCCGGCCCCCCGGGGCGGGGCCGCGCCCGCCGCCGGGACCCTCGCGCTCTGTGTCGC
>NZ_JBHYVA010000497.1:0-6417 GCF_042750055.1 Streptomyces sp. NPDC059456 | reverse complement strand
GTGGGGGACAGGAGGGCTTCAGCCGCGGACGGCTGCGATCGACTCGGACAGGGCGGACGGGACGTCCCCGACCAGGGTGTGCGAGCCGTCGCGGACGATGTGGCGGCCGCCCACCACCGTGTGGCGGACGTCGGCGGCCGAGGCCGCGAAGACGGCCGTCTCGGCGCCGAGCCGCGGCAGCGGGCCCGCCGTGCGGACGGTGTCCAGCGCGATGGTCGTGAAGTCCGCGAGCGCGCCCGCCTCCAGGCGGCCCGCGTCGGGCAGCCCGAGGGCGGCGTGGCCGCCGTCGGTGGCCGCGGTGAGCAGCGCGTTCGCCGTCCAGTGGCCCCGGGTGCGGCTGGCCAGGCGCTCGTTGAGCTCCATCGCCCGGGCCTCCTCCAGCAGGTCGATCACCGCGTGGCTGTCGCTGCCGAGGGACAGCGGGCTGCCCGCGCGCTGGAGCCGGCCGGCCGGGCCGATGCCGTCGGCGAGGTCCCGCTCGGTGGTGGGGCACATGCACGTACCGGTGGTGGTCCCGCCGAGGAGCGCGATGTCCGTGTCGGTGAGGTGCGTGTTGTGGACGCCGGTGGTGCGCGGGCCGAGCACCCCGTGGTCGGCCAGGAGCTGGGTCGGGGTGCGGCCGTGGGCGGCCCGGCAGGCGTCGTTCTCGGCGGTCTGCTCGGACAGGTGGACGTGCAGGGGTGCCTGCCGCTCCTCGGCCCAGCGGGCGACGGTGGCCAGCTGGCCGGCCGGTACGGCGCGCACGGAGTGGATCGCCGCTCCGATCAGGGCGTGCCCGCGGGGCTTGAGGGCCGAGACGCGTTCCGCCCAGGCCTCGGCCGTCCCGTCGGAGAACCGCAGCTGGTGCGGGTCCGGGGCCGCGCCGAAGCCGGACGAGAGGTACGCCGTGTCGAGGAGGGTGATCCGGATGCCCGCCGCGGCGGCCGCCTCGATCAGCGCCTCGCCCATGGCGTTGGGGTCGGCGTACGGGGCGCCGCCCGGGGCGTGGTGGACGTAGTGGAACTCGCCGACGTTGGTGATGCCGGCCAGGGCCATCTCCGCGTACACCGCGCGGGCGAGCGCGAAGTACGTGTCGGGGGTGAGGTTCTGGGCGACCCGGTACATGACCTCGCGCCAGGTCCAGAAGGTGCCCGAGCCGACCTGGACCACGGAGCGCAGGGCCCGGTGGAAGGCGTGGCTGTGCGCGTTGGCCAGGCCCGGGACGGTCAGCCCGCGCAGCACCTCGGCCCCCGGCGGCGGGGTCTCGACCCCGGTGCGCAGGGAGCCGATCCGCCCGTCGGCGGACACGTCGAGCGCGACGCCCGGCTCGACGTGGGTGCCGAGCCAGGCGTGCTCCAGCCAGTACGTCGTCAGCGGCATGCCAGGCCTTCCAGTACGTCGGCGAGGGCGAGCACACCGGCCACGCAGTCGTCCTCGGGGGCGAACTCCCGCGGGGAGTGGGAGACGCCGGTGGGGTTCCGTACGAACAGCATGGCGGTCGGGACGGCGGCGGAGAGGATTCCGGCGTCGTGTCCCGCCCCGGTGCCCAGCACGGGGACGGCCCCGCCGAGGATCCGGTTCATCTCGTCGCGCAGGGCGTGCTCGAACTCGACGACCGGGGTGAAGGACTCCCGGACGACGGCCAGGTCGATGCCGTCCTGGTCGGCGCGCTCGCGGGCGGCCTTCTCGACGGCGGTGACGACCGTGTCGAGGGTGGCCTGGTCGGCGGCGCGGGAGTCGAGCCAGCCGCGTACGAGCGAGGGGATGGCGTTGACGCCGTTCGGCTCGACGGCGATCTTGCCGAAGGTCGCGACGGCCCCGGCGAGGGCGGCCTCGGTCCGGGCGGCGAGGACGGTCGCCGCGTACGTGAGCATCGGGTCGCGCCGGTCCACCAGGCGGGTGGTGCCGGCGTGGTTGGCCTCGCCTCGGAAGTCGAACCGCCAGCGCCCGTGCGGCCAGATCGCGGACGCGATGCCGACGGAGTCCCCGGACAGGTCCAGGGCCCGGCCCTGTTCGACGTGCAGCTCGACGAAGGCGCCGATGCGGGCGAGGCGTTCCGGGTCGGCGCCGATGGCCTGGGGGTCGTACCCGGCGGCCTCCATGGCCTGCGGCAGGCCGATCCCGTCGGCGTCGCGCAGCTCGAACGCCTTCTCCTTGGTCAGCTGCCCGGCGGCGAGCCGGGAGCCGACGCAGGCGAGACCGAACCGGGCCCCTTCCTCGTCACCGAAGTTGGTGATGGCCAGGGGCCTGGAGAACTTCGCGCCCCTCCTGCGGAGTTCGTCCAGGGCCGCGAAGGAGGACACCACGCCGAGCGGGCCGTCGAAGGCGCCGCCGTCGGGCACGGAGTCCAGGTGGGAGCCGGTGACGACGGCGTCACCGGCGAGGGGGTCGCCGAGCCAGGCCCACTGGTTGCCGTTGCGGTCGGTCTCGTAGGCGAGGCCGCGGGCCTCGGCCTGCTCCTGGAACCAGGTCCGGCAGTCGGCGTCGGCGCCCGTCCAGGCGTAGCGGCGGTATCCGCCGGACCCGGCGTTGCGGCCGATGGGCCGCAGCTCGTCCCACATGGTGTGGAACGAGGCTGCGGCCGCCGGGACGTCCTTGCTCACGCCGAGTCGCCTTCGCGCATCGGGACGCGGACACCGCGCTCGTCCGCCACCGACTCGGCGATGTCGTAGCCCGCGTCGACGTGGCGGATGACGCCCATGCCGGGGTCGTTGGTCAGGACGCGGCGGATCTTCTCGCCCGCGAGCTTGGTGCCGTCGGCGACGGTGACCTGGCCGGCGTGGATCGAACGGCCCATGCCGACGCCGCCGCCGTGGTGGATCGAGACCCAGGAGGCGCCGGAGGCCACGTTCACCATGGCGTTGAGCAGCGGCCAGTCGGCGATCGCGTCGGAGCCGTCGAGCATCGCCTCGGTCTCGCGGTACGGGGAGGCCACCGAACCGCAGTCGAGGTGGTCGCGGCCGATGGCCAGCGGGGCGGCCAGGGTGCCGTCGGCCACCATCTCGTTGAAGCGCTCGCCGGCCTTGTCGCGCTCGCCGTAGCCGAGCCAGCAGATGCGCGCCGGCAGGCCCTGGAAGTGGACCCGCTCGCCGGCCATCTTGATCCAGCGGTGCAGCGACTCGTTCTCCGGGAAGAGCTCCAGCATCGCCTTGTCGGTCTTCGCGATGTCCGAGGCCTCGCCGGACAGGGCGGCCCAGCGGAAGGGGCCCTTGCCCTCGCAGAACAGCGGGCGGATGTAGGCCGGGACGAAGCCGGGGAAGGCGAACGCACGGTCGTAGCCGGCCAGCTGGGCCTCGCCGCGGATGGAGTTGCCGTAGTCGAAGACCTCGGAGCCCGCGTCCATGAAGCCGACCATGGCCTCGACGTGCCTGGCCATCGACTCGCGGGCCCGCGTGGTGAAGCCGGCCGGGTCCTTGGCCGCGTACGCCGCCATGTCGTCGAAGTCGACGCCCACCGGCAGGTACGACAGCGGGTCGTGCGCCGACGTCTGGTCGGTGACGATGTCGATCGGGGCGCCTTCCGCGAGCATCTGCGGGAGGAGCTCGGCCGCGTTGCCGAGCAGGCCGATGGACAGCGGCTTGCGGGCGTCGCGCGCCTCGACCGCGAGCTGCAGCGCGTGCCGCAGGTTGTCGGCCTTCACGTCCAGGTAGCGGTGCTCGATGCGGCGCTCGATGGCGCGCGGGTCGACGTCGATGCAGATCGCGACGCCGTCGTTCATCGTCACGGCCAGCGGCTGGGCGCCGCCCATGCCGCCGAGGCCGGCGGTCAGGGTGATGGTGCCGGCCAGGGTGCCGTTGAACTTCTTGGCGGCGACGGCCGCGAAGGTCTCGTACGTGCCCTGGAGGATGCCCTGGGTGCCGATGTAGATCCACGAACCGGCGGTCATCTGGCCGTACATGGTCAGACCGAGCTGCTCCAGACGGCGGAACTCCTCCCAGTTGGCCCAGTCGCCGACGAGGTTGGAGTTGGCGAGCAGCACGCGCGGCGCCCACTCGTGGGTCTGCATCACGCCGACCGGGCGGCCGGACTGGACGAGCATCGTCTCGTCCTGCTTGAGGGTGCGCAGGGTGCGGACCATCGCGTCGAAGGAACGCCAGTCGCGGGCGGCCTTGCCGGTGCCGCCGTAGACGACGAGCTTGTCGGGGTGCTCGGCGACCTCGGGGTCGAGGTTGTTCTGGAGCATGCGGAGGGCGGCTTCCTGCTGCCATCCCAGGGTGCTGAGCTCGGTGCCTCGCGCAGCGCGTACGGGGCGGGGTCCTGACATGGCGGTGCCTCCTCCGATGTTGGTCAATCCATTCACATCCTGACCGGCTGAATAGATTCAGTCAACAGCTGCGGGCCGACCCGCCGGGTGATTGGCTGGCGGACATGGCTGTCGAGACGCACACGGCGGCGGGCACGGCGGACGCCGCGGCCCGCCGTGACCTGGCCGTACGGGCCGCCGTCGAGCAGGGCCTGGTGGGCGGGGAGGAGGGCGCGCAGCCCCTGGTCTGCCTGCTGGACGTCGCCGGGATCAGAGCCTCCGCAACCGCCCTGACCAGCGCTTTCGCCGCCGCCCTGGCACCCGGCACGCCCGTGCTGCACGCCTTCGCGGTGAAGGCGTGCCCGCTCGTTCCGGTGCTGCGGCTGCTCGCGGACTGCGGCCTCGGCTGCGAGGCCGCGGGCCCCGGCGAGCTGGCGCTGGCCCTGGCGGCCGGCGTGGACCCGCGGCGGACCGTCCTGGACTCCCCCGCCAAGACCGTGGCCGAACTGCGCGGGGCACTGGCCCTCGGGATCGCCGTCAACGCCGACAACCGGCAGGAACTGGAGCGCCTGGACGCGCTCGTCGCCGCGGCTCCCACCGCGTCCCCCCTCGGGGTCCGGATCAACCCGCAGACGGGCGCGGGCGCCATCGACGCGCTCTCCACGGCCACCGCGACCTCGAAGTTCGGGATCGCGCTGCGCGATCCGGGCGCGCGCGCACGGCTCGTACGGGCCTTCCTGGAGCGGCCGTGGCTGACCCGGCTGCACGTCCACTCGGGCTCCCAGGGCGTACCGCTGCCGCTGATCGCGCAAGGGGTGCGGGAACTGTACGACCTGGCCGAGGAGATCAACGCGGCGGCGGGGCGCCGCCAGGTCGACACCCTCGACATCGGCGGGGGCCTGCCGGTGAACTTCGCGTCGGACGCCGAGGACCCGACGTACGCGCAGTACGTGGCGGCCCTGCGGGAAGCCGTCCCGGGCCTGTTCGGCGGCCGCTACGGCCTGGTGACGGAGTTCGGCCGGTCCCTGCCGGCCAAGCACGGCCTGGTGCTCTCCCGCGTCGAGTACACGAAGACCACCGGCGGCCGCCCCATCGCGCTGACGCACGCGGGGGTCCAGCTGGCGACCCGTACGGTGTACGCGCCGGCGGCGTGGCCGCTGCGGGTCCTGCCGTACGACGCGAAGGGCGCCCCGAAGACCGGCCCGCCCGTCGCCCAGGACATCGCGGGCCCGGCCTGCTTCGCGGGCGACCTGCTGGCCACCGGCCGGGAGCTGCCGGAACTGGCCCCGGGCGACCTGATCGCCGTCCCGGACACCGGCGCGTACTTCTTCACGGCCCACTACGGCTACAACAGCCTCCCGCGCCCGGCGGTCCACGGCTTCACGACGACCCCCTCCGGCACGGTCCGCTTCACCCTGGTCCGCCCGGCCCAGTCCCTGCAGGACCTGACGGCCGAATCCGGAGCCGCCCACCGCGACGCCCTGCTCTGACCCGGCCGGCGGCTACTCCACGAACAGCCCGCGCGCCGCCGCCCGCGCGTCGAAGGCCTCCAGCCGCGCCTGCGCGTCCGGCAGGGCGTCCGCCATGGCCTCCAGCAGCACCCGCCCCAGCAGCATCGGCGCGCACGCCGTGTCGAAGGCGAGGCCGGTGCCGACCGGCGCCGGGATCAGCAGGTCGGAGGAGCGGGCCACCGGGGCGAAGGCCGAGTCGGCGACCGTCACCACCTGCAACCCCGCCCCCCGCGCGTGGTCCAGGGCCTCCGCCACCTCCCGCGGGTGCCGCGGCAGCGCGAAGCACAGCAGCGCCGAGGCCCCGGCCGCGGCGGCCGCGTCGATCCGGTCGGCGAGCATCGAGCCGCCCTCGTCGAGCAGCCGCACGTCCGGGTGCACCTTGGCGGCGAAGTACGCGAACCCGCGCGCCTGCGAGGACGCCGCCCGCAGCCCGAGCACGGGCAGCGGCCTGGACCCGGCGAGCACCCGGCCGGCCTCCTCGACCGGCGAGGGGTCGGCGAGCATGGCCGACAGCTGCCGCAGGTTCTCGATCTCGCCCTGGACGGCCTGCTGGTACTCGTTGTACGTGTCCTCCCGCGCGGCCGCGGCGGGGCCGGGGGGGGGCCCCAGCACCCAGTGGCGGCGCACCCCCCCGTTACCCCAGTCAACGAGCGCCCACCCCAAACGCGGTCACGGCGTGCGGGG
>NZ_JBHYVA010000496.1:0-6426 GCF_042750055.1 Streptomyces sp. NPDC059456 | reverse complement strand
TCGTGGCCCGGCCGCCGGTCCCTCGGCCCCCCCCCCGCCCCCCCCGCTCTGGCGGGGGGCCCGGCCGCGGCGCCCCCCCCCGCGGCCGGTCGGGCGGCGCCCGGTCAGGCCGGTCCGGTGCCCAGGTGCTGCCAGAGGAAGGTGTAGGCGAGGGCGTGGTTGACGGCGGCCTGTTCGTTGTCGCCGGCTCCGCCGTGGCCGCCGTCGGTGTTCTCGTGGAAGAGCACCCGGTGGCCCAGTTCCCGCAGCCGGGCGGCCGTCTTGCGGGCGTGGCCGGGGTGGACGCGGTCGTCACGGGTGGAGGTCATCAGCAGCAGCGGCGGGTAGGGCCGGTCCGCGCGGAGGTTGTGGTACGGGGAGAGGGCTTCGAGGTGGGGCCGGTCGGCTTCGCTGCCGGGGTCCCCGTACTCGGCGACCCAGGAGGCCCCGGCGAGCAGGCGGTGGTAGCGGAGCATGTCCAGGAGCGGCACCTTCGCGACGACGGCGCCGAAGAGCTCGGGGTGGCGGACGAGCATCGCGCCCATGAGGAGGCCGCCGTTGCTGGCGCCGGTGATGCCGAGCCGGCCGGGGGTGGTGATGCCCCGGGCGGTGAGGTCGGCGGCGACGGCCGCGAAGTCCTCGAAGGCCCGCACCCGGTTCGCGCCGAGGGCGGCGCGGTGCCAGGCGGGACCGTACTCGGAGCCGCCGCGGATGTTGGCGACCGCGTAGGTGCCGCCGCGGGCGAGCCAGGCACGGCCGGTGAGCGCGCTGTACCCGGGGGTCTGCTGGTCGCGGAAGCCGCCGTACCCGTAGAGGAGCGCGGGGCCCGGCCGGTCCCGGCCGGCGGGGCCGATGACGAAGTACGGGACCCGCGTGCCGTCGGCGGAGGTGGCGAAGAACTGCCGGACCGACAGGCCGCGGGCGTCGAAGCGGGCGGGGGCCTGCTTGACCTGCTCGGACGCGGCGCCGATGTGCCCGTACGCGAGGGTGGAGGGCTGGAGGTAGCCGTCGACGTCGAGGAAGTACTCGTCGCTGACGTCCGGGTCGGTGTCGGTGACGGTCGCCGAGGACAGCGGCGGCACGTCCGCCAGCGGGCGCCGGCTCCAGCCGTCGGGACCCGGGGTCAGCACCTCGATGCGGGTCGCGACGTCGGCCAGCGTCTCCAGGATCAGGTGGTGGCGGGTCCAGCTGTGCCCGGCCAGCGCGGTGCGCCCGTCCGGTGCGAACAGCACGTGCGCGGTGCGGTCCCCGGCGAGGAACGCGTCGAAGTCGAAGGCGAGGAGCGAGCCGGCGGGGTGTCCCAGCCAGGGGGTCTTCGGGGTGACGACGAGCCACTGCCGGTACGCGTACTTGCCGGCGTCGTCCGGTACGTCAATCCGCACGAGCCGGTCGCCCTCGGCGAGCAGGTACAGCTCGTGGTGGAAGAAGTCGGTGGAACGGGAGACGAAGTCGCGCTCGTGACCGGGGGTCGGGTCGTGCCAGCCGGCGGCGGACACGTCGGCGGCCTCGGCCTCGAACACGACCCGGGCGTCCGCGACGGGGGTGCCCCTGCGCCAGCGCCTGACCGTGCGGGGGTAGCCGGAGGCGGTCAGGGAGCCCGGCCCGAGGTCGGCGCCGAGGAAGACGGTGTCCTCGTCGATCCAGCCGATCCGGGTCTTCGCCTCGGCGACCTCGAAGCCCCCGTCGACGAAGGCGCGCTCCGCGAGGTCGAACTCGCGGACCACGACGGCGTCGGAGCCGCCGCGCGAGAGCTGGACCAGCGCCCGGCGGTGGTCCGGGTACCGGACGCGGGCGCCGGCCCACACCCACTCCTCGCCCTCCTGCGCGGCGAGGGCGTCGACGTCGAGGAGCACCTCCCAGGCGGGGTCGTCCTTGCGGTACTGCTCCAGCGTCGTACGCCGCCACACGCCCTTCGGGCGGTCCGCGTCGCGCCAGAAGTTGTACAGGTGCGCGCCGCGGCGGACGGTGTACGGGATGCGGTCGGCGTCGTCGAGGACCTCGCGCAGCTCGTCGCGCAGCGCTTCGAAGCGCGGGTCGCCGGTGAGGGCGGCGGCGGTCTCGGCGTTGCGCTCCCCCACCCAGGCCAGCGCGGCCTCGCCCTCGACGTCTTCCAGCCACAGGAAAGGATCTTCAGCAGTCACTCCACGATTGTGCAGCCCCGCGGGGCCGGCCGGAGCCGCTCGCGCCGAAGCGGGCGCGCCGGGACCGGGTCCCGGCCCGGGCCGGTCACGCGGACAGCGGCCGGTCGTGGGCGCCGACGGGGGCGGGCAGGGCCGTCGAGCCGGTGAGGTAGCGGTCCACGGCGGCGGCCGCGGCCCGGCCTTCCGCGATGGCCCACACCACCAGGGACTGGCCGCGCCCGGCGTCACCGGCGACGAAGACCCCGTCGGGCCGGCGGTGCCGGGGCCGGGCCGGTGGCCTGCCCCAGGCCGGCGGTGCGCCCGCCGCCGGGGCCTCGGCCCAGGGCGGCGCCTGGGCGTACGGCGCGGGCCGGGCCGGCCCGGATGCACCCGGCGGCGGGGGCTCGCCGAGGGCCGCGTAGTGCGCGTCGCGGGCGAAGTTGCCCCGGTCGTCGCGGGTGAGTCCGAGCTGTTCGCCGAGCCGGCAGTCCCGTTCGGGGCCGGAGAATCCGAGCGCCAGCAGGACGAGCCCGGCCTCGATCACCCGCTCGGTGCCCGGCATCGGCTGCCGCCCCGCGGGCTCCACCGCCGTCAGGTGCAGGGCTCGTACCCGGCCGGCCGCGTCGCCTTCGAAGTGCATGGTCGCGCTGGAGAAGAGCCGGGGATCGGTGCCGTGGCGGCCGCGCGCCTCCTCGTGGGCGTGCGAGATCCGGTACACCTGCGGGTGCACCAGCGGCCAGGGCTCGGCTTCCGGCCGGCCGGCGCCCGGTTCGGGGCGGATGTCGAGCTGGACCACCGACAGGGCTCCCTGCCGCAGGGCGGTGCCCAGGCAGTCCGATCCGGTGTCCCCGCCGCCGACGATCACGACGTGCCGGCCCTCGGCGGTGATCGCGGGCGTCGCGTGATCGCCCTCGCAGACCCGGTTGGCGCAGGTCAGGTAGTCCATGGCCTGGTGGATGCCGAGCAGCCCGCGGCCCGGGGCGGGCAGCTCGCGGCGCTGTGCGGCCCCGACGGCGACGACGACCGCGTCGTGGCGCCGGCGCAGTTCGGCCGCGTCCGTGCGGCCGCCGATGTCGGCGTCGGTGCGGAAGACCGTGCCTTCGGCCCTCATCTGGGCGATGCGCCGGTCCAGGTGCACCTTCTCCATCTTGAACGCGGGGATGCCGTAGCGCAGCAGGCCGCCCAGCCGGTCGGCCCGCTCGTAGACGACGACGGTGTGCCCGGCCCGGGTCAGCTGCTGGGCCGTGGCGAGCCCGGCCGGGCCGGACCCGATGACGGCGACGGTCTGCCCGCTGAGCCGGCCGGGCGGCGCCGGCGGGGTGTGGCCGAGCGCCCAGGCCTGGTCGGCGATGGTCTCCTCGACGTTCTTGATGGTCACCGGGTCGGCGTTGATCGCCAGGACGCAGGAGTCCTCGCAGGGGGCCGGGCAGAGCCGCCCGGTGAACTCGGGGAAGTTGTTGGTGGCGTGCAGCCGCTCGGCCGCGGCCCGCCAGTCGCCGTGCGCGGCGTACGCGTTCCACTCGGGGATGAGGTTGCCCAGCGGGCAACCGCCGTGGCAGAACGGGACGCCGCAGTCCATGCAGCGGTTGGCCTGCTCCGACACGACGGGCAGCAGCGTCTGCCCGGCGTGCACCTCCCGCCAGTCGCCGAGCCGCTGGTCCGCGGGGCGCGACGGGACGGGGTTCCGGGGGGTCCTGAGGAACCCGTACGGGTCGGTCATGCGCCGCCTCCCTGGTCCCGGGCGGATAGCGGTCAGACCAGGCTACGCCGCCCCCGGCGCGGCTTCCCGGCGGGAGGGCGGCGGTGCGCGCGGGGCGGGAGGGCGCCGGTTCACAGCGCGGCGCGGGTCCGTGCGACCAGCTCCCGCGCCCCGGCCACGGTGGCCGTGAGCTCCTCGGCGGTGCTGCCCGGCGCCCCCAGCAGTTCGCGGACGCGCCGTCCGAAGCCGGCCGGTGCGCCCGGCAGCGTCTCGGCCACGGCCAGCGCCCCCTTCTCGTTCAGGCACCAGCGGCGGTCGGCGGCGAACAGCGCCTGCACGAGGACGCCGACGGCCCGTGCCAGGCACAGCGCGACGTACAGGCCGTCCGCCCGGGCGGCGCCCTTCGCCGCACCCTCGACCAGGAACTCCGCCTCCCAGGCGGTTGCCGTCAGCGCGTCCCGCAGCGGCTCGGGGTAGTCGGCGGTCTGCCGCCGCAGGGCGGTCAGCTCGCCCGTCGGATCGGCGAGCACCCGTCCGAGCGCCACCTCGCCCGCGTAGCAGGGCGACCAGAACCCGAGCGGGTGCCCCGCCTGGGTGCCGACCTCGTACCGGCCCTCGCGGCACTGGTCCCAGACCTGTCCGACCCGGTCCAGGTCCCGCAGGATCCAGTCGACGGCGTTCCCCTCGGCCCGCAGCCACGCGCCGCCGTTCACCCAGGGACCCCAGTCGCCGGGTGCGGCCACGTCCACCCCGGGGCCGGCGAGCGCGCGCAGCGCTTCGAGGTCGAGGGCGCCGCGGTAGTAGACGCCGAGGTCCCAGTCCGATCCGGGCCGGTGCTCGCCGCGGGCCCGGCTGCCGCCGAGCATCACGCCGACCACGCCGGGGATCGCGGCCAGGCGCTGTGCCATGTCTTCGATGATCGTTTCCACGGCGCGAGTCTCACACGGATCCGGCCCGGACCGGATCCGTGTCAGGGCGTCGCGCCGTCCGGCGGACCGGTGGACGCCGCGACGTGCAGGGCCGTGGCCAAATACCGCTGTACGACCTCCAGTTCGGCGGCCGTGAACTCCTCGGCCGCGCCGACGAGGCCGCCGATGAGCGGACCGAAGAAGGACCGGCCGAGGTCGACGGCCTTCGGTTCCACGGTAAGCAGCACCCGGCGCCGGTCGTGCGCGTCGCGCGTGCGCCGCACCAGGCCCAGCCGTTCCAGCCGGTCGAGCAGGGCGGTGGTGCCCGCCGAGTTGAGCTTCAGGGCCTCGCCGAGCCGGCCCGGGGTGACGGTGACGCCCGCCCGGTCGGCGTCGAGCAGCCGGACCAGTGCCCGCAGATCGGTCGGGTGCAGGCCGTTGCGCTCCGCGAACTCGGCGCCGCGCAGGTGGAGTTCCATGGTGACCGCGCGCAGCAGGTGGACCAGCCGCATCGAGGGGTTGTCGTCTTCGCTCACCCGGCTAGTATCTCGCCGAGCGAGATGATTGGTCAACGAGACGATTCCCAGGGGGCCCGCCGTGTCCGGATCACCGGAGTTCTTCGCCGCCTACGAGGCGCTGCTCGACCGCTGGCCGGCGGGCACCGCCGAGATCGACGTCCCGACCCCGTACGGCACGACCCGCGTCCACGCGTACGGCCCCGCACAGGCCCCTGCGCTCCTCCTGCTGCACGGCGGGGGCGCCACCGGCGCCGTCTGGTTCGCGAACGCCGGGGCGTTCGGTGCGCACCACCGGGTGCTGGCCGTCGACATCCTCGGGGACGCCGGCCGCAGCGTGCGCGCGGGCCGACCGCTGCGCGGCGCCGCCGATCTGACGGCCTGGCTGGACGCACTCCTCGACGGCCTCGGGGTCCGGAGGGCCTGCGTCCTGGGCCATTCGTACGGGGCGTGGATCGCCGTCACGTACGCCCTGCACGCGCCGCGGAGGGTCGACCGGCTGGTGCTGCTGGACCCGACCCGGTGCTTCGCCGGCCACCGCCCGGGGTTCCTGCTGCGTTCGCTGCCCGTGCTGGCGCGCCCCACCGCGGCCCGCGTACTGGCCTACGTCGACCGCGAGACGGCGGGCACGGACACCGATCCGGCGTCCAAGCGGCTGTTCGCGCTGGCCGCCTCGGGCTTTGCGCACCGCAAACTGATCGTCGGCCGCCGGCCGGACACCGCGGCACTGACCGTCCCGCTGCTGGTCCTCCTCGCGGGGCGCAGCGGCGCGCACGATCCGCAGAAGGTGGCGGCCCGCGCCCGCGGGGCCGTCCCGCACGCCCGGATCGAAACGCTCGCGCACCTCACCCACTACGCACTGCCGACGGCCGCCCCCGCGCAGACGAACCGCCTGGTCTCCGACTTCCTGACGTCCCCCGCGGAGGGGTTCTAGACCGGCTCCGCAGGGGAGCCGGTCGGGTCCGCTGGTGGCGGGGGCGTCAGTCCAGGTCGAGGTGGTAGGCCCCGGCCACGGCGTCGGCGAACAGCGTGAACTGGACCCGGGGGCCCGCCTCGCCGTGGTGGGCGCCCTGGGCGTCGCCCGCGCCCGCGCGGGGGATCGCGACCCGGGCGGCGGGCCCCCCGCCCGGATCCCCCGCACCCCCCCAAACCCCCGGGCCCGGGGGGGCCCCCCCGGGGGGTGGGGGGTCGGGGGGGGCGGGCGC
>NZ_JBHYVA010000495.1:0-6436 GCF_042750055.1 Streptomyces sp. NPDC059456 | reverse complement strand
CCGCCTCACTCTTATTTTTATAATATCAGCCGGGAGTGGGGGGGCGCCGCGCGCCCCCGCCGGGGGCGGCCCGCCACCCCCTGAACCCGGCGGCACCCGGCGGCATTCGAGCGCGCGGGCCCGCCACCGGCCACCGGTCACTGAATCACCCGCACACAAAAATACGCATCTCACATACCAATTAGGAGAACCGGATGCTGTCCGAGAAGTCGACCGAGACCGTACGAGCCACCCTGCCCGCCGTCGGCGCGGCCATCGGCGACATAGCGGACCTCTTCTACTCCAAGCTGTTCGCGGCCCGTCCCGAACTGCTCCGCGACCTGTTCAACCGCGGCAACCAGAACGCCGGCGTCCAGAAGCAGGCCCTCGCCGGCTCCATCGCGGCCTTCGCGACCCACCTCGTCGCCCACCCCGACACCCGCCCGGACGTGATGCTGCACCGCATCGCCCACAAGCACGCCTCCCTCGGCGTCACCCGCGAGCAGTACCCGGTCGTCCACCACCACCTCTTCGCGGCGATCGCCGAGGTCCTCGGCGACGCCGTCACCCCCCAGGTGGGCGAGGCCTGGGACGAGGTCTACTGGCTGATGGCCAACGCCCTGATCGCCATCGAGGAGCGGCTCTACGCCGAGCGGCAGGTCCTCGCCGGGGACGTCTGGCGCACCTGGACGGTCGTCGGCCGCACCGAGGAGACCGCCGACTGCACCACCTTCCACCTGTCCCCGGCGGACGGCGCCCCCGCCCCCTCCTTCAAGCCCGGCCAGTACGTCTCGGTCCAGGTGGAACTGGCCGACGGCGCGCGCCAGATACGCCAGTACAGCCTCTCCCGCGGCCCCCGCTCCGCCGTCCACTCGATCACCGTCAAGCGGATCCACGGCCCCGCGGCCGCGGGCCCCGACGGCGAGGTCTCGAACCACCTCCACGCCCGGACCGCGACCGGCGACACGCTGCGCGTCTCCGCCCCGTACGGCGACCTCGTCCTGCGGGACTCCGCGGCGCCGGTCCTGCTCGCCTCGGCCGGGATCGGCTGCACCCCGATGCTGTCGATGCTGGAGCACCTCGCCGAGAGCGGGCACGCCGCCCCGGTGACCGTCCTGCACGCCGACCGCTCCCCCGCCGACCACGCGCTGCGCGACGACCACCAGGCCCTGACGCACAAGCTGGCCGACGCCTCGGCCCGCTTCTGGTACGAGGCCGGCGCCGAGCCGGGCGACGGCGAGGGCCTCCTGGACCTGGGGGACGTCCCGGTGGCGACGGGCACCACGGCGTACCTGTGCGGGCCGCTCCCCTTCATGCGGGCCGTGCGCGCCCAGCTGCTCGCCAAGGGCGTGCCCGCCTCGGACATCCACTACGAGGTGTTCGGCCCGGACCTCTGGCTGGCCTCCGCGTGACGGCCGTGACGGGTGGGCCGATCGGGACGAGTGTCCGGATCGGCTCGCTCACCGTACGAACGGACTAGCCCGGAAGGACCGCCTCCACTACACCGGAGAGCAATGAGGTGGACACGAAAGGTGACCACCGCGCACCCGGAGAGGAGGCGGCCATGTCCGCACCCATGTCCGCGGACCGGTTCATCGGAGCACTGCGCAACGAAGGCCTGACCGTCGTCGAGGTCGGCGCCTGGCGCACGCACAACCGCAATCACAAGGGCCCGTGGGGCCCCGTGAACGGGGTGATGATCCACCACACCGTCACGCACGGCACCGCGTTCACCGTCTCGCTCTGCCGCGACGGCGACGCGGACCTGCCCGGCCCGCTCTGCCACGGAGTGATCACCAAGGACGGCCGGGTCCACCTGGTCGGCTACGGCCGCGCCAACCACGCGGGGCTGGGCGACTCCGACGTCCTGGCGGCGGTGATCGCCGAGAAGCGGCTGCCGCCCGACCGCCATGCGGACACCGACGGCAACCGGCACTTCTACGGCTTCGAGTGCGAGAACCTCGGCGACGGCGACGACCCCTGGCCGGAGGTCCAGCTCGACGCCATGGCCCGCGCGGCGGCGGCCGTGTGCCGCGTCCACGGCTGGACCGAGCGCTCGGTGATCGGCCACCTCGAATGGCAGCCCGGCAAGATCGACCCGAAGGGCTTCACCATGGCCGCGTTCCGGGCCCGGGTCGGCGAACGCCTCAAGTGACGGAAACGGGTTGACACCCCGATGATCAACCCGCTTCCCTGACCCGATGGCTGATCTACGCATCGAACGGGTGGCCGGCGAAGCCTCCCTCCAGGACTGGCGGCACGTCCACAACGTGATCGTTCCCCCGGACGCCCTCACCCTCGACGAGGTCCGCGAGCGGGCCGGGCGCCACCTCCTGGACGTCGCCCGCCTCGGCGACGAGCTCGTCGGCTGCATGACCGTGCGCCGGCCCACGGCCGACGCCCCGTCGGTGGCGACCGTGATCGCCCGGATCCTGCCCGCGCACCGCGGGCAGGGCTTCGGCAGCGCGCTCTACGCCCACGGCCTCGCCGAGGCGCGCGCGCTCGTCCCCGCCCCCGACTCGATCGAGACGATCGTCCTGGGATCCAACGAGGACGGCCTGCGCTTCGCCCGCTCCCGCGGCTTCGAGGAATCCGAGCGCTACGTCCTCCCGGGCGCGACGGTCCCGTACGTCCACCTGCGGCGGTCCGCCGCCGCCACGAACACCTGAGCACCCCACAATGGACGGGTGAACCGCCCCTCGAACCTTGACGCGCTCCTGCGGCCGCGCCCGCCCTCGCCGCTGTCCGAGGTGCGGGACGAGCGGTTCGAGCGGTACGGGGTGCGGCTGCTGGTGAAGCGGGACGACCTCGTGCACCCCGAACTGCCCGGCAACAAGTGGCGCAAGCTCGCGCCGAATCTGCGGGCCGCCCTCGCCGGGGGCTTCCCCGGGGTGGTGACCTTCGGCGGGGCGTACTCCAACCACCTGCGGGCCACCGCGGCGGCCGGACGGCTGCTGGGGATTCAGTCCGCCGGGATCGTCCGGGGCGACGAACTCGCCGGCCGGCCCCTGAACGACTCCCTGGCCCGCTGCGCCGCGGACGGGATGCGGCTGCACTTCGTCACGCGCTCGGAGTACCGCCGCAAGGCCGAACCCGAGGTGCTGGCCCGGCTGCTGGCGCAGGCCGGCGCGGCCTCCTCGTACGTGGTCCCCGAAGGCGGCAGCAACGCCCTCGCCCTGCACGGGTGTGCGGAGCTCGGGCGCGAGCTGCGGGGCGCTTCCGACGTCGTCGCGGTGGCCTGCGGCACGGGCGGGACCCTGGCCGGCCTGGCGGCCGGACTGGCCCCGGGCCAGCGGGCACTGGGCGTGCCCGTCCTGGCGGGCGGGTTCCTGGAGGCGGAGATACGTTCCCTCCAGCAGGCGGCCTTCGGCGGCCCGGCCGGGGAGTGGAGCCTTGCGGAGGGCTTCCACCACGGCGGCTACGCACGCGTCCCCGCCCTGCTGGACGCGTTCGCCGCCGATTTCGAGGAACGGCACGGGTTCCCGGTCGAGCGGATCTACGTGGCCAAGCTGCTCTGGGCCCTGGCCGCCCTCACCGAGTCGGGCGCCTTCCCCGCGGGCACCACCCTGACCGCCGTCGTCTCGGGCCGCCCGTGACCGGGCCGGTCCCCCGGGCGGGGGATCAGGCCGCGTCCTCGCGGTAGGCCGCCGCCTCCTCCAGGTCCAGCCTGCGCAGCAGGCCGCGCAGCATCTCGTCGTCGATCCGGCGGTGGTCGCGCAGGTTCACGAACACCTCGCGCTCCGCCGCGATCATCTCCCGCGCCAGGCGCCGGTAGACGTCGTCCGCCGATTCCCCGGTGACCGGGTTGACCTCGCCCAGCCGCTCCCACACCGCGTTGCGGCGGCGTTCCATCACCGTGCGCAGCCGCTCCGCCAGCGGCGGCGGCAGCGCGTTCTCCGGCTCGGCCAGCAGCTCCGCGAGCCGGTCCTCCGCCGACCGCGAGGCCTCGCTCTGCGCCTGCGCCTCCGCCAGGGTCTGCGCCTGCACGTCCCGCGGCGGCAGCCGCAGCAGCCGGATCAGCGGCGGAAGCGTCAGGCCCTGCACCACCAGCGTGCCGATGACCGTCGTGAAGGTCAGGAAGAGGATCAGGTTGCGGTGCGGCACGCTGATCGGCACCGAGAAGGCGATCGCCAGCGAGACCACCCCGCGCATCCCCGCCCAGCCGACGATCACCGGCGCCTTCCAGTTGGTGTCCGGCTCCCGCGCCCGGATCCGCTCCGACAGCCGGGGCACGAACGTGGCCGGGAACACCCAGACGAAGCGGGCCACCACCACCGCCAGGAACACCGCCAGCGCGTACCAGGCCGCGTGCCAGCCCTCGTACTCGGCGACTCCCTTCAGGACCACCGGCAGCTGGAGGCCGATCAGCGCGAAGACCACCGACTCCAGGATGAAGGCGACCATCTTCCACACCGCCTCCTCCTGGAGCCGGGTAGCGAAGTCCACCTGCCAGTTGCGGTGGCCGAGGTACAGCGCCACCACGACCACCGCGAGCACGCCCGAGGCGTGCACCCGCTCGGCCGCCGCGTACGCCACGAACGGGATCAGCAGCGAGAGCGTGTTCTGCAGCAGCGGCTCCCGCAGCCGCTTGCGCAGGTGGTGGATCGGCACCATCAGCACCAGGCCCACGCCCACGCCGCCCACCGAGGCCAGCAGGAACTCCGCGATCCCGCCCGCCCAGCCGGCGCTCACCCCGATGGCCGCGGCCAGCGCCACCTTGTACGCGGTGATCGCGGTGGCGTCGTTCACGAGGGACTCGCCCTGCAGGATGGTGGTGATCCGGTTCGGCAGCCCCAGCTTGCGGGCGATCGCCGTCGCGGCCACCGCGTCGGGCGGCGCGATCACCGCGCCGAGCACCAGCGCCACCGGCAGCGACAGCCCCGGCACCACCAGGTACGCCGCGTACCCCACGGCGACCGTCGCGAAGAGCACGTACCCGACCGACAGCAGGCCCACGGGCCGGATGTTCGCCCGCAGGTCCAGGTACGAGCTGTCCACCGCGGCCGTGTACAGCAGCGGCGGGAGCAGCAGGGGCAGCACGATGTGCGGGTCGAGGGCGTACGAGGGCACACCCGGGACGTACGAGGCCATCAGGCCGGCGGCGACCAGCAGCAGGGGCGCGGGCACCCGCGTCCAGCGGGCGGCCCCGGCCACCATCGCGCTGCCCGCCACCAGCGCCACCAGCGGCAATACCTCCATCGAAGATCCACCCTCGCTCGTCGTCGCTGATCGGCAATCGTCCTGCGGCGCCCGCACGTCAGTACGCTGGCAATCATGAGCGAGTGCACCCACGTTCCTGAACTGCCGCGCCCCGAGCCTGTCCCGGCTGCCCTGACCTGCCCCGAATGTCTGGTACTGGGGAGCCATCCGGTGCAGTTGCGGATGTGTCTGGGGTGCGGGTACGTGGCGTGCTGCGATTCCTCCCCGCACCGGCACGCCACCGCGCACTACCAGAGCACCGGCCATCCGGTCATGCGAAGCTTCGAGCCGGGCGAGACGTGGCGGTGGTGTTTTGTCGACGGTTCGATCGTCTGAAGCGGGGTAGGTCAACCCTCCGCCGGTTCCCCTGATTTGGGCCCGCAGACCCCTAGCCACTGTGCGTACCCATGGGCTTACCATCAGTCACTGGCCGCAGGCGGGGGTGTCTGAAACGGGCGCGATGAGGGGTGCCGCGACACGATCGCCCGGATCGCGATAGCGTCACCGGCGAACAGAGCTCGTACCACCTTGGAGGTGAGGGTGTCCCAGATCGCAGGCGAGCCCGGGACCCAGGACTTCGTGGAAGTCCGGCTGCCCGCTGCGGGTGCCTACCTGTCGGTGCTGCGAACGGCCACGGCCGGCCTCGCGGCACGTTTGGACTTCACCCTCGACGAGATCGAGGACCTCCGCATCGCGGTGGACGAGGCCTGCGCGATCCTGCTCCAACAGGCCGTGCCGGGCTCCGTCCTCAGCTGCGTGTTCCGGTTGGTCGACGACTCGCTGGAGGTGACGGTCTCCGCACCGACCACGGACGGGCGCGCACCCGAGCGCGACACGTTCGCCTGGACCGTCCTGTCGGCGCTGGCCGGCAAGGTCGAGTCCACGGTCGAGGACGACCGGACGGTGAGCATCAGCCTCTACAAACAGCGCGGCGCGGGTCCAGGCCCGGCGTGAACGGCGGGGAGATCCCGGTGCGGGGCGGGGATCGGCCCCGGGTACGGCACGAGGTCGACGGCGGCGTCCCGGAGCAGCAGCACGCCCGGCCGCACCCGGCTGACGCGGATGCGGAAGACGGCTTTTTGGACTCGGCGGAGCGACGGGCGGGCCCTATGAGCGAGAACCAGCACGAGGAACCACAACCATCACGGCCACCGGCGGCCGCCGCCGCGGCCCCGGGCGCGTCCCCCGCGCTGCCGGACCCGCGGGACCGCAGCGGTGCGCGGGCCCTGTTCTTCGAGCTGCGCGAGCTGCCCGAGGG
>NZ_JBHYVA010000494.1:5998-6437 GCF_042750055.1 Streptomyces sp. NPDC059456 | reverse complement strand
CCCCACACCGGGGCGGGGCCCCCGCGCGGGCCGGGCGGGTAGGAGTGGGCGGGGTGCCCGTGGTGCCCGGTGAACTGGGCGGGGGGCCTCACCGGGGGGGGGGCCGCGGCCGCCGGGACGACCGCGGCGACGGCGGGCACGGGGGCGGGCACGGCGGCCGGGACGGCGTCGGCGCTCTCCGCCTCGACCTCGGCCCGCCGCTCGTTGAGCCGTGCCTCCATGCGGCTCAGCCTGTTGCCGAGCCGGCCGAGCCAGCCTGCCCTCTTCGTCATGTCTTTCCTCTCCCCCGCCCGTGGACACACCTCGAAGACCGTACACGCGAGGAGCCCCCCCCCCCTATAGGGGGGGGGGGGGCGACGGGGTTTGCGGGGGGAGTAAAACCCCGTTGGCGGGGGGGACAAACACGCCCGCCCAGCCCGGGCGGTGCGCGCGGGGGGTG
>NZ_JBHYVA010000494.1:4714-5988 GCF_042750055.1 Streptomyces sp. NPDC059456 | reverse complement strand
CCCCGCCCGCCCCCCCCGCCCATTTCCTAATGTATTTCCCCCCCCCCCCCCCTGTAAACCACCCCCCCCCCCTACCCCGCGCGCCCCCCCCACCCTTAGGCGGGGCGGGGGCTCCTCGAGGTTGAGCGGTACTAGTACCAGCCGTTGGCCTGGTGGAAGCTCCAGGCGCTGCACGCGCTGCCGTAGCGGCCGTTCATGTAGTTGAGGCCCCACTGGATCTGGGTGGCCGGGTTGGTGCGCCAGTCGTCGGCGACCGAGGACATCTTCGAACCCGGGAGCGCCTGGACCAGACCGTACGCGCCCGAGGACGAGTTGACGGCCTTGTAGTTCCAGGTGGACTCCTCGTTGATGATGTTCGAGAAGCACTGGAACTGCCCGGCCGGAACGATCTGGCGGGCGATGTCCTTGACCTGGGCGACCGTGTAGGAGCTCTGGGGGGCGAAGTCTCCGGCGCTGCGGGTCGCGGAGCGGCTGGCGATCTGCTCCTTCTCCTCGCGGTCCTTCTTCGCCTTCTCGTCGGCGGCCTTCTGCGCCTCGGCCTTCTTGGACTTGGCGTCCTCGGCGGCCTGGATGCGGGCGGCTTCCTCGGCGACGCGCTTGGCGTCGGTGTCGGCGCCCTGGGCGATCGCGTCGGCCTGCTGCGTCAGGGACGCGTTCTGGACCTGCGCCTGCTCGCCGACCGGGATGTCCGTGAGGAGGGTCGCCCCGGACGCGGTGGTCTCGAGATCGTTCGAAGCTGCGGGGTCGCCAGCGGCAACGCCCACGACTGCGCCGACGGTGGTGACTGCGGTGGCCGAAGCCACTGCGAATCCCCGGACCGAGATCCGGCTCACACGGTGTCCTTCCAGCAGCGTCCGCAGTGACCGGGCGGGCGCAATAGTGCCCTCGACACTGGCCTCCGTGGTGCTGCGGTCACTGGAGGCGCGGACCCGTGGGCAACTCCCTTGCAGGGGCTGCCGCGTGAAGCTCGGGCGGCATACGGCGAACGACTGTGGAGTTGTGGTGCTGCTCGTACCTCACGGGTTACCGGAGATACAGGAGTGCCGTATGCGGGGCCTGACGGAAAACAGACTCTGCCGGACCCGTACACCGCAAGGCAATTCTCCGTTGCGTGGGAAAGGTCACACCTGGCATGTTGCCGTTGGTTTCGCCAAAGACCTGTGCAGCACGACGCCGCCCCGCCAAGGTCCCGGGCCGTTGCCGGGCGGCCCCCACACTCTTTTCCGCGATTGGGGTTTTGCCCCCCTACCCGGGAACACGGATACGATCAACAC
>NZ_JBHYVA010000494.1:0-4704 GCF_042750055.1 Streptomyces sp. NPDC059456 | reverse complement strand
ACCACCCCCCCCCCCCGCCACTGAGGTTTGGGTGTGGGGTTGATCTAGTGGATTCCCCCCCCCCCCCCCCCGGCGCCGGGCGTAGCGGCTGGCGGGCCCGGCCGGCGCCGCCCCCAACTCTCTTTCCCGCTATGGGGGTTTTGCCCCCGTTCCCGGTTACAGGGATTCGAGCATCTCGGTGACCAGGGCGGCGATCGGGGAGCGTTCGGAGCGGGAGAGCGTGACGTGGGCGAAGAGCGGATGCCCCTTCAGCTTCTCGACGACGGCGACCACTCCGTCGTACCGGCCGACCCTCAGGTTGTCCCGCTGCGCGACGTCGTGGGTCAGGACGACCCGCGAATTGGCCCCGATCCGGGACAGAACGGTCAGCAGGACATTGCGCTCCAGCGACTGCGCCTCGTCCACGATCACGAAGGCGTCGTGCAGCGAGCGCCCGCGGATGTGCGTGAGCGGCAGGACCTCCAGCATCCCGCGGTTCAGCACCTCCTCGATGACCTCGCGCCCGGCCACCGCCGAGAGGGTGTCGAAGACCGCCTGCGCCCAGGGGCTCATCTTCTCGTTGGCGTCACCGGGCAGGTAGCCGAGGTCCTGGCCGCCCACCGCGTACAGCGGCCGGAAGACCATCACCTTCTGGTGCTGCCTGCGCTCCAGAACCGCCTCCAGGCCCGCGCACAGCGCCAGCGCCGACTTTCCGGTGCCGGCCCGGCCGCCCATGGAGATGATGCCGATCTCCGGGTCGAGCAGCAGGTCCAGGGCGATGCGCTGCTCGGCGCTGCGGCCGTGCAGCCCGAAGGCCTCGCGGTCGCCCCGGACGAGCCGCACGTTGCCGTCCGGCGTGACCCGGCCCAGGGCCTTGCCGCGTTCGGACTGCAGGACCAGCCCGGTGTGCACCGGCAGTTCGGCGGCCTCCGGTACGTAGAGCCGCTCCTCGGAGTAGAGCAGGTCGACCTGCTCCCCGGACAGCGCGAGCTCGCTCATGCCGGTCCCGCCGGCGTCGGTGATCGCGAGCTCCGCCCGGTACTCCTCGGCGAGCAGCCCCACGGAGGAGGCCTTGATGCGCAGCGGGAGGTCCTTCGAGACGACCGTGACGTCGTAGCCCTCGGCCTGGAGGTTGCGGGCGACCGCGAGGATGCGCGAGTCGTTGTCCCCCAGTCGGAAGCCGGCCGGCAGGACACCGGGGTCGGAGTGGTTGAGCTCGACACGCAGGGTGCCGCCCAGATCGCCCAGCGGGATGGGTGCGTCGAGGCGACCGTAGCGAACCCGGAAGTCGTCGAGCAGGCGCAGGGCCTGACGGGCGAAGTAGCCGAGTTCGGGATGGTGCCTCTTTGCCTCCAGCTCGGTGATCACCACGATCGGGAGCACGACCTCGTGCTCGTCGAAGCGGGAGATCGCGTTGGGGTCTGCCAGCAGGACGCTGGTGTCGAGGACGTAGGTCCGCCTGTCGGGCAGGCGGCGCTTTGTGCTGGTCACCACGGAAGGACGTACCCCCTCGGAAGAGGTCGGGCCATGAAGACCGGACCGGTCATCGGCACCCATGCAGGGGCCGATTTCCGGCCCTCCCACTCCGTCCGTGCGATGGCACGTTCGTCCTGGCGCAAAGGGCCTCCCGGGCGGACGGCCCCATGCCGTCCGCTGAGACTCGACACCCGTGGATCGGGCATCGACCTGAAAGGGATATTCCCCGATCAGGCCCGGCCATGCCATGGCATATGACGGACGCTCGGTGAATCCCTGGTGAAGGCCTTGCACGGAGGGCGCGAGGGGGTGGAGGGGCTCCCGGGGCGGTGCCCGGAGGGGCCCGGGGGCTCCCGAGGGGGCGTCAGGTCATGGCCGGATCCCGGGGGCGGGGACCCGGGGCGGGGACCCGGGGCGGCGGCCGGGCCGCCCGGGATCAGGTCCCGTACCGCCGGTGGCGCGCCGCGTAGTCGCGCAGCGCGCGCAGGAAGTCGACCTTGCGGAAGGCGGGCCAGAACACTTCGCAGAAGTAGTACTCGGAGTGGGCGCTCTGCCACAGCATGAATCCGGACAGCCGCTGCTCGCCGCTGGTGCGGATGACCAGGTCCGGGTCGGGCTGGCCGCGCGTGTAGAGGTGCTCGGCGATGTGGTCGATGTCGAGGACCTCGGCGAGCTCCTCGAAGGAGGTGCCCTTCTCCGCGTGCTCCAGCAGGAGCGAGCGGACCGCGTCGGCGATCTCCTGGCGGCCGCCGTCGCCGACGGCGACGTTGACGAGTATCCCGTCGACGTCGTGGGTGGCCTGTTCGGCCTCCTTGAGCACGGACTGGGTCTGCCCGGGCAGGATGTCGAGGTTGCCGACGTGGTGGACGCGCCAGCGGCCGTCCGCGGCGAGGCCCCGGACCGTGTTCTCGATGATGTTGAGCAGCGGGCGGAGCTCGACTTCGGGCCGGTCCAGGTTGTCCGTGGAGAGCATCCACAGGGTGACGACCTCGACGTCCGTCTCGGTGCACCAGCCCAGCATCTCGGAGATCTTGTCGGCCCCCGCCTGGTGGCCCTGCTCCGTGGTGCCCCCGGACGCCTTCGCCCAGCGCCGGTTCCCGTCCAGGATCACGCCGATGTGCTTGGGCGCCGCGTCATGGTCGATGCGGCCTTCCACCCGGCGTGCGTAGAGCCTGTACACCAGGTCGCGCAGCTTCACGATCTTCCAGCCCCTCCGTGCAATGCCCCCGTGCGAGATGCGGTCCCTCCCCCGAGGCCGCCACATTACTGCGCGGCGGGATCGGGTACCCAACTCGGTCGGTCACAGGTCCGTGATAGGGAGGACAACGTGACTGATAACAATCCCTATCGGGCAGAGCCCTCGCGCTACGACTCCATGCAGTACCGGCGCACCGGCCACAGCGGCCTCAAGCTCCCCGCCATCTCCCTCGGCCTCTGGCACAACTTCGGTGACGACAAGTCCCTGGAGACCCAGCGTGCCATCCTGCGCCGTGCCTTCGACCTCGGCGTCACCCACTTCGACCTGGCGAACAACTACGGCCCGCCCCCCGGCTCGGCCGAGCTCAACTTCGGCAAGATCTTCGCGCAGGACTTCGCGTCGTACCGCGACCAGCTGATCCTCTCCACCAAGGCCGGCTACTTCATGCACGAGGGCCCCTACGGCGAGTGGGGCAGCCGGAAGTACCTGATGAGCTCGCTCGACGCGTCGCTGAAGCGGATGGGCGTCGACTACGTCGACATCTTCTACTCGCACCGCTTCGACCCGGAGACCCCGCTGGAGGAGACCATGGGCGCGCTCGCGTCCGCGGTACAGCAGGGCAAGGCGCTGTACGTGGGCGTGTCCTCGTACACGGCCGAGCAGACGGCCGAGGCGGTGCGGATCCTGCGCGGGATGGGCGTGCGCCCCCTCATCCACCAGCCCTCGTACTCCATGATCAACCGCTGGACGGAGGACGACGGCCTGCTGGACACCCTGGAGGACGCCGGCATGGGCTGCATCTCCTTCGCGCCGCTCGCGCAGGGGCTGCTGACGGGCAAGTACCTCCAGGGCATCCCGGAGGGCTCGCGGGCCGCCGCGGGCAAGTCCCTGAACCCGACGCTGCTCTCGGAGGACGTGGTCCGCCGCCTGCACGGACTGAACGAGATCGCGGGCCGCCGCGGGCAGTCGCTGGCGCAGCTGGCGCTGAACTGGGTGCTCCGGGACGACCGGATGACCTCGGCGCTGATCGGCGCTTCGAGCGTGCCCCAGCTGGAGGAGAACGTGGCGGCACTGGCCGGCGCGCCGCTCTCGGAGGAGGAGCTGAAGGAGATCGACTCCTTCGCCGTGTCCACCCCCGGCACCAACATCTGGGCCCAGCGGGGCTGACCTGCGGTTTCGCGCGGGGAGCGGTGGAAACAAAAAACGGGCCGGTCCGTGGGGGGGGTACGGGCGGTGTGTGTGTGCGGGGGGGGGGGTCTCTGTAAATAACACAGCGGGGGGGGGTGGGGGGGGCGCCCCCCCCCCCCCCCCCCAGGGGGGGGTTCCACCATAACCCTTCGTAAAGCGTTATGCGTGCATCGGCGCAAGATGATTACGCTCCGAAACCGGCCAGCAGCACTCCGGTGAGGGCTCCGGCGGTCATGAAGGGGCCGAACGCGAAGGCCGTCCGACCGCCTCCGGGGCCCTTCAGCACAAGGGCGAGCCCGTACAGGGCCCCGTAGAGGAACCCGAGGAAGGCCCCGGAAGCCCATACCCCCCAGCCGTACCACCCAAGGATGACCCCGAGGGCGAGCGCCAGCTTGACGTCGCCGAAGCCCATGCCGGCGGGGTTGATCAGGAAGAGCAGCAGGTACGCGGCTCCGAGCGCGGCCCCGCCCAGGAGGGCGCCGCACCAGGACCCGCCGGCGGCGGGCGCGAGGGCGGCGGCGCCGAGGCCGAGGGCGGTGGCGGCGGCCAGCGGCAGGGTCAGTACGTCCGGCAGCCGCTGCACGGCGAGGTCGACGAGCCCCAGCAGCAGCAGTACGGGCACCGCGCCGACGAACACGACACCCTCCGGCCGGCCCCCGCCCGCGGCGGCGAGGGCCCCGCACACCACCGCGGACCCGAGGACGGTCAGCGCCGCGGACACCCCGTACCCGTGCACAGCCGCGGCCGCGGCATGCTCCCGCGGCGCGGGGGCGTCCCGCGGGTCCCGCCGCGCGGGGGCGTCCGCCCGGCCCGGGCGGGGCGGGGGCTGCGCGGGGGCGGGGCGGGGCGGGGGCCGGGGGGGG
>NZ_JBHYVA010000493.1:0-6457 GCF_042750055.1 Streptomyces sp. NPDC059456 | reverse complement strand
GGCGGGGGGGGCGCCCCCCCCCCCCAACCCGCCCCCCCGCCGCCCCCCCGAGGCCTGGCGCTGGGGGCCCCGAACCACGTTTCCGCGAGCCCGCGGGCCACGGGGCCGGAGGGAGCGGGGCGGGGCGGGCGCTTCGGAAGGGGGGCGGGTCCGGAGGCGGCACGGGGTCCGTCCGGCCCCCGGAGGGCTACGATTGATGTCGGAAAACCGCCAGCCCCCGCACCCCCCGGCCACGATGCTGGAGCCATGTACACCGACACCGACCGCTGCGTCAGGGCCGTGCAGTCGAAGGACGCCCGCTTCGACGGCTGGTTCTTCACCGCCGTCCTGACCACCCGGATCTACTGCCGGCCCAGCTGCCCCGCCGTTCCGCCCAAGGTCGAGAACATGACCTTCCTGCCCAGCGCCGCCGCCTGCCAGCAGGCCGGGTTCCGGGCCTGCAAGCGGTGCCGGCCCGACACCTCCCCGGGGTCCCCCGAGTGGAACGCCCGCGCCGACGCCGTCGCCCGGGCCATGCGGCTCATCCAGGACGGGGTCGTGGACCGCGAGGGGGTGCCCGGGCTGGCGGCGCGGCTGGGGTACTCGACCCGCCAGGTCGAGCGGCAGCTCAACGCCGAGCTCGGCGCCGGGCCCCTGGCCCTGGCCCGGGCGCAGCGCGCCCAGACCGCCCGGCTGCTGATCGAGACGTCCGCGCTGCCCATGGGCGACGTCGCCTTCGCCGCCGGGTTCTCCTCGATCCGCACGTTCAACGAGACCGTCCGCGAGGTCTTCGCCCTCGCTCCCGGCGAGCTGCGCCTGCGGGCCGAGAAGGCGAACCGGCACGTGCCGAAGGTGCCCGGCACGATCAGTCTGCGGCTGCCCTACCGTGCCCCGCTCAACCCCGACAACCTCTTCGGGCACCTGGCGGCGACGGCCGTCCCCGGCGTCGAGGAGTGGCGCTCCGGCGCCTACCGCCGCACGCTGCGGCTGCCGTACGGCACCGGGGTCGTCGCGCTGAGTCCGCGGCCGGACCACATCGGCTGCCAGCTGGCCCTGACGGACCTGCGCGACCTCACCATCGCCATCAGCCGCTGCCGCTGGATGCTCGACCTGGACGCCGATCCGGAGGCCGTCGACGAGCAGCTGCGCTGCGACCCGCTGCTGGCGCCGCTCGTGGACAAGGCTCCGGGGCGCCGGGTGCCGCGTACGGTCGACGCGGCGGAGTTCGCCGTACGGGCGGTGCTCGGCCAGCAGGTGTCGACGGCGGCGGCCCGGACGCACGCCGCCCGGCTGGTCGCCTCGTACGGGGAGCCGGTGGCCGACCCCGATCCCGCGGGCGGGCTGACCCATCTGTTCCCGTCGCCGCAGGCGCTGGCCGGGCTGGACCCGGACTCGCTGGCGCTCCCGGCGAGCCGGCGCGCCACCCTGACCACGCTCGTCGGGGCCCTGGCCGACGGTTCCCTCCCCCTCGGGATCGACAGCGACTGGGAGGCGGCCCGCGCGCAGCTGAACGCGTTGCCGGGGTTCGGCCCGTGGACCACCGAGGTGATCGCGATGCGGGCGCTGGGCGATCCCGACGCCTTCCTGCCCTCGGACCTCGGGGTCCGGCGGGCGGCGAAGGAGCTGGGGCTGCCGTCCACGCCCGCGGCGCTGACCGCGCGGGCGGCCGGCTGGCGGCCCTGGCGCGCGTACGCCGTGCAGTACCTGTGGGCCACCGACGCCCACCCCATCAACCACCTGCCCGTCTGAGGAGCGTTTCCGTCATGAGCAGCAAGCAGCACACCGTCGTCGAGAGCCCCTACGGCCCGCTGACGCTGGTCGCCACGGACGGCGTCCTGAGCGGCCTGTACATGGCCGGGCAGCGGCACCGGCCGGCCGAGGAGGCCTTCGGGGAGCGGGTCGCCGGGACCGAGGAGCCGTTCGAGGAGGTGGCGCGGCAGCTGGCCGCGTACTTCGCCGGGGAGCTCACCGAGTTCGACGTGCCCGTCCGGCTGGAGGGCACGGAGTTCCAGCGCAGTGTCTGGGACCAGCTCGTGCGGATCCCGTACGGGGAGACCTGGTCGTACGGGGAGCTGGCGGCCCGGCTGGGCAAGCCGAACGCTTCGCGGGCGGTGGGCCTGGCCAACGGGAAGAACCCGGTCAGCATCATCGTGCCGTGCCACCGGGTGATCGGTGCCTCGGGCAGCATGACGGGCTACGGCGGCGGCGTCGAGCGGAAGGTGCGGCTGCTGGCCTTCGAGTCCGGTGCGGCCACGCTCTGACCGGGGTTCCGCGTCAGACGACGGCGAGGGGGACGAGCAGGGCGAACGCGGCGCCCGCCTCCACGGCGTAGGCGTACAGGGAGGGGTGGTGGACGGGGGCGGCGAGCAGGACCACGCTCTGCTGGGCGGTGGCCGCGGCGACCCAGTCGGCGTCGGCGCCGAGGTTGCCCTGGTACCAGCCCTCGCAGGCGCCGGGGCCGGTGACGGCGAGGAGGTCGTCCTCGCTGCGGTAGAAGGCCTGCCAGCCGGCGGCGGGGACGGACCAGCCCTCGAAATCGGTGAACTGGGCCCAGCCGCCTTCGCGTATCGCGGTGTCGAACAGCCACACCGGCGTTCCTTCGGGGGTGACCTCGCCGCCCTCCTGCTGTTCGGTGGTGAAGTGGACCATGGGCAGGGCGTCGGGCCCGTCGGCGGTGCTGGGCCAGGCGTACATCGTGATCATCAGATGATTCTGTCCTGCTTCGAGTAAGCCCGGTGTCACGAGGAGACCGGGCGGCTGCCGTTCTCCAGTTCCGCGGTGCCCTCGCCGGACTGCAGGACCCGGTAGGCCTCTTGGGTGCGCCGGCCGAGCGATCCGGGGAGGTGGGTGGTGAGTTCGGCGGGCTCGACGAGCCGCCAGGAGAGCAGTTCCTCTTCCTGGAGCTTGATGGAGGCGAGCTGCGCCTCGTCGAGCACGCCGCCGTCGTAGAGGTAGGCGACCAGCGGCGGACGTCCTTCGCCGAGCGTCCAGTCGACGGCGAGCAGCCGGCCGAGCGGCAGGTCCAGGCCGATCTCCTCGGCGCTCTCGCGGCGGGCGGCCGCGCGCGGGGACTCGCCCAGGTCCGACTCGATGGTGCCGCCCGGCAGGGCCCAGCCCGCACGGTAGTTGGGCTCGACGAGCAGCACGCGGCCGGCGGCGTCCCGGTAGAGGGCGGCGGCTCCGGCCAGCACCCGGGGCAGGCTCGCGATGTACGTGGCGTAGTCATCCGTGGTGGTCACGCGGCCACCCTACCGAGCGGCCGCGGCGGGCGGGATCAGGGCTCCGGGGGGCCCGGGGCGGGAGGGGCCCGGCGGTCGCGGCGGCCGCCCTCGGCGATGCGGCGCAGGCGGGGGTGGTGGGCCTGGCCCTGTTCGGTGAGGGCGTCGCCGACCATCGCCCGGACGGCGTCGCGCATCCCGTGCAGGGCGTGGTGGCGGGCGGGGCCGGCTCCGGGGTCCTCGCGGAGTTCCTTCACCAGGGCCCAGCAGAGCAGCAGCATGACGATCGCGAAGGGCAGCGCGACGAGGATGGTGGCGGTCTGGAGGGATTTGAGGCCGCCCGCGACGAGGAGGACGGCCGCCACCGCCGCCATGAGCACGCCCCAGGTGACGACGAGCCAGGTGGGAGGGTTCAGTGAGCCGCGGCTGGTGAGCGAGCCCATCACGAGGGAGGCCGAGTCCGCGCTGGTGACGAAGTAGGTCATGACCAGGGCCATGGCCGCGTACGAGGTGACGGTGCCCAGGGGGAGCGCGTCCAGCATGGCGAACAGGGAGGCCTCCGCCCCGTCCTTGACCTTGACGGCGAGGTCGGCGGCGCCGGTGGAGTCGAGCCGGATGGCGGTGCCGCCCATCACGCAGAACCAGAGCACGGTGGCGCCGCTGGGGACGAGCAGGACGCCGATGAGGAACTCGCGGACGGTGCGGCCGTGGGAGATGCGGGCGATGAAGGTGCCGACGAACGGCGCCCAGGACAGCCACCACGCCCAGTAGAAGATCGTCCACGCGCCGAGCCAGGTGCTGTCGGTGAAGGCGCCGGTGCGGGTGGCCATGGGCAGCAGTTCGTGCAGGTAGCCGCCGACGCTGGCGGGGATCACGTCGAGGACGTAGACGGTCGGGCCGAGGACGAAGACGAACAGCATGAGGGTGGCGGCGAGCACGATGTTGGTCGTGCTCAGCCACTTCACCCCCTTGTGCAGGCCGGAGAAGGCGGAGAGGACGAAGGCGGCGGACAGCGCGGCGATGATGATCAGCTCGACGCCGGTGGAGTCCTCGGTCCCGGCCGTGATGTGGAGCCCTTCGGCGACCTGGAGCGCGCCGAGGCCGAGGCTGGTCGCCGTGCCGAAGACGGTGGCGAAGACGGCGAGCAGGTCGACGGCCTTGCCGGGGCGGCCCGCCGCGCGCTCCTCCCCCATCAGCGGGACGAAGGCGGAGCTGAGGCGGTTGCCGCGGCCCTTGCGGAAGGTGGCGTAGGCGAGGGCGAGGCCGGCGATGCCGTAGATGGCCCAGGGGGTGAGCGTCCAGTGGAAGAAGGAGTAGTCCATGGCCGACTGGGCGGCGGCGCCGGTGCCGGGGGCCGCCCCGGAGGCGGGCGGCGGGTTCAGGTAGTGGGTGAGGGGCTCGCCCACCCCGTAGAACATCAGGCCGATGCCCATGCCCGCGCTGAACATCATCGCGATCCACGCGAGGTTGGTGAACTCGGGCTCGGAGTCGTCGGCGCCGAGCCGGATCCGGCCGAAGCGGCTGATCGCGAGGACGACGCACATGACGAGGAAGACGTCGGCGGCGATCACGAACAGCCAGGCGAAGTTGGCGAGCACCCAGGCCAGTGCGGTGCTCGACGCCGTGTCGAAGGAGTCCTTGCCCAGGGCGGCCCAGGCGACGACGGCCAGCACGGCGATCACGCCGGTCAGGACCACTGCACGGTCCGGGGTGCCGTCCGGGCTCCCGGGGCCCCCGCCCGGCGGGTCCGGACGCGTCTCTTCCAGTGAATCCGCGCTCATGCGGCCACACTATGCAGGCGTATATCCGTATTTAGGAGCATGGCGCGCCGGACGTGACCCAGGCCACCCATGGGCATAGGAGGATCCTCCGGATAGGCTCATGGGGGCGCGACTGCACTGTTCGATAGCAAGGGATTAGCAAGGTGACGGACGGAGCAGTAACTGAGACCGCGCGCGTGCTCATCGCCGCGGACAAATTCAAGGGCTCGCTCACGGCCGTTCAGGTCGCGGAGCGGGTGACGGCGGGCCTGCGCAGGGCCGTACCCGGCGTGGAGGTCGAGACCCTTCCCGTCGCGGACGGCGGCGACGGTACGGTCGCGGCCGCCGTGGCGGCCGGGTTCGAGCGCCGGGAGGTCCGGGTCACCGGACCGCTCGGCGAGCAGGTCACGGCCGCTTTCGCGCTGCGCGACGGCACCGCCGTGGTCGAGATGGCGGAAGCCTCCGGGCTGCAGCTGCTGCCGGCGGGTGTGTTCGCCCCGCTGACGGCGACCACGTACGGCTCGGGCGAGCTGCTGAAGGCCGCGCTGGACGCCGGCGCGCGCACGATCGTCTTCGGCGTGGGCGGCAGCGCGACCACCGACGGCGGTGCGGGCATGCTGGCCGCGCTGGGCGCGGTGTTCCTGGATGCGAACGGCGAACCGGTCGGTCCGGGCGGCGGTGC
The DNA here is from genome assembly GCF_042750055.1 of Streptomyces sp. NPDC059456. Classification (NCBI taxonomy): domain Bacteria; kingdom Bacillati; phylum Actinomycetota; class Actinomycetes; order Kitasatosporales; family Streptomycetaceae; genus Streptomyces; species Streptomyces sp. NPDC059456. The sequence goes on along the minus strand of NZ_JBHYVA010000493.1, from coordinate 818 downwards.
GCTCGCCGGACTGGCGTCGGCGGACCTCTCCGGGATCGACCCGCGCTTCGCGGAGGTGGACTTCGTCCTGGCGAGCGACGTGGACAACCCGCTGACCGGCCCGAAGGGCGCGCCCGCGGTCTACGGCCCGCAGAAGGGGGCCTCGCCCGAGGACGTGGCGGCGCTGGACGCGGCGCTGGCGCACTTCGCGGTGGTGCTGGAGAAGTCGATCGGCGAGCGGGCGGGCCGGCTGGCCGCCGCCCCGGGTGCCGGTGGTGCGGGCGGCATCGGGTACGGGGCGCTGCTGCTCGGCGCGTCGTTCCGGCCCGGCATCGAGCTGATGCTGGAGGTGCTGGGCTTCGCTCCGGCGCTGGAGCGGGCGACGCTGGTGATCACCGGTGAGGGATCGCTCGACGAGCAGACGCTGCACGGCAAGGCCCCGGCCGGTGTCGCGGCGGCGGCGCGCGCGGCGGGCAAGCCGGTGGTCGCGGTCTGTGGGCGGCTGCTGCTGGGCCAGGAGGCGCTGGAGGCCGCGGGCATCCGCAAGGCCTATCCGCTGACGGACCTGGAGCCCGACCCGGCGAAGTCCATCCCGAACGCGGGTCCGCTGCTGGAGCGGGTGGCGGCGAACATCGCCGCCGAGGTGCTCTGACCGGCCCGTTGGACCGGGCCCCCGTGCGGGCGGCCCCCCGGGGCGGGGCGGCCGCCGCCGCGCGGGCGGGGCGGGCGGGGGCCGCGCGGGGGGGGCGCCGGCGCGGGTGGGGGGGCGGGGGCCGGCCCCCCCCCCCCCCCCGCCGCGCCCCCCGCGACCCACGCCTGGCACGTCACCGACCCTGACC
>NZ_JBHYVA010000492.1:0-6474 GCF_042750055.1 Streptomyces sp. NPDC059456 | reverse complement strand
GATACACAAACTCATATACCTAACGGGCCAGCGCCCTTGATTTCCTCATTCTGCTCGCCATCGAGGCCTCCGCGGCCCCGTCGGCGGCGAAGGAACTCCCGCCGGTGTCCGAGGAGCGCACGTCGAGCGGCGCGCCGACCAGCGTCGGCTACGCCCGGGCCCACGCGGCCATGGCGGCCCTCGTCCGCAAGGCGGAGGCGCAGCCGGCCCGGCCGAAGGTGCTGGAGGGCAAGGGCGCCGAACCCAGGGCGCTGGAGTCCGGGGCACCGGCCGGCGACCCGCACGGCCGTACGGGCTCCGGCACGGGCGCCCCGGCGGCGGTCCCGGCGCGCCGGCCCGCCGCGGCGGTCGCGCCGTACTCGGCCTCGCGCCGCTCGGCGTCCCGCGTCGAGGGCGGCTTCGACTTCTTCGGCACCAAGAACGCCGCCCAGGCCCGCGCGGCGATCGAGTCCGTGCAGAACGAGGACCTCGCCGACGTGGTCGGCGCGGAGGCCCTCGCGGTGCACAAGGCGGAGTCGGCCCAGGCCGGCGCCGAGCAGCCGGCCAAGGAGCAGGGCTTCAAGCCCGCCACCCCCGAGCAGCGTGCGGTCGGCCAGGTCATCGACCTGACGGCACACGACGAGACCGAGCCGATCGACGTCGTCCGCCTGCGCACCGCCATCTCCTAGCCGCGCAGCGGCGGGGCTCACCCGTAGGCCAGGACCGCCAGCACGGCCAGTGCCTCCAGGGCCAGCTGGGCCGCGAAGGCACCCTTCGCAAGGCGGTGGGGCGCGGCCTGCACCACCACGAAGGCCGCCACGACGGCACCGAGCAGCGTCAGGAACAGCTCCCCGGGGAAGGGCCGGCAGCCGCCCATCACCAGGCAGCGGCTGCCCTGCTCCGTGGACAGCAGCAGGGCCGTCGCGCCGACCAGGGCGGGCGGCAGCAGCAGGGCGGCGATCCCGGCGCGGCGCCGGGTGCGCCGGACGGCGGTCCCGGCCTGCGGGGCGGGCGCGGGCAGGTCGGTCTGCGGGTTCCAGGACATGCCGCCATCGTGTCCGCGCCGCCGGGTACGGGGCATCCGCGCGGGTACTCAGACCCGCGGCCCCGTCCTACTCAGGCTCAGAACAGCGGGAGCTGCCCCGGCAGTTCCGGCAGGACGAAACCGTCCAGTGCGGGCGCCGACGCCCCGAGCACCACCCGGGCGCGGGATCCGGGGCAGGACACCAGGTCGCCGCGGCCCCGCCCGGCGGGCGGGTCGTGGCGGGCGATCCGGCCGGCGGTCACGGCGCAGTCGCGCCCGCATGCGGGACAGGCCCGTCGGGGGGAGTGGGACATGCCCCAAGTCTGCACTCCCGCACCGACATCGCCACCGCCCGCCCGGCCCGCCTGTCTGCCGGCCTCGCGCCGCCCGGCCCGCCTGTCTGCCTGCCTCGCGCCGCCCTGCCCCGCCTGCCGGCCTCGCGCCGCCCTGCCCCGCCCGCCCGGCCCGCCTGTCTGCCGGCCTCGCGCCGCCCTGTCCTGCCTGCCGGCCTCGCGCCGCCCTGCCCCGCCTGCCTGCCAGCCTCACGCCAGCCTGTCTGTCCGCCTGTCTGCCTGTCCGCCTGCCCGTGCCGTCTCCGGCCTCAGCTCCCGGACGCCGCCGCCGTCTCCGTCCGGCCGGCCAGCCACACCGCGTGGGCCGCGCACACCCGGTCCCACAGCCGCACCCGGTCCCCGGGCGTCAGATCGCCGAGCTCCCGCTCGAAGAGCCCGCCCACCACCGCCCAGAACTCCCCGGGCGTCTCCAGGACCCGCTCGGTCGTCCCCTTCACCGGGTCGATCCGGCTCAGCACCCGCCCGCGCAGCGCGTCGACGCCCTCCGCGTCGCGCCGCAGCAGTGCGAGGGTCCGTACGAAGCCCGAGTCCGGCGCGGTCGACAGCCGGACGTGCGTGGCCTCGAAGTCGGCCGTCGTCGCGGGCGCCGAGAGGATGTTCACCACCGGGCAGGGAGCCGCCTCGTTGACGTACCTCCAGCCGGGCCCGTCCCCCTCCAGCGGGCCCAGCTCGTACGTGAACCCGCCCTGCCGGTGCGTTCCCGCGCGCAGCGGCAGCGGTTCGTACGGGCCGTCGCCGAGCCCCGCGTCGACGAAGTACTCCTCGCCGTCGACCCGGACCGTCAGCGCGAGGTGGTCGCCGCTGACGTCGCGGCGCTCGCGGTCCGCCGCGCCGAGGACGCCGCCGAGGTGCCGGGTCACCGCGAAGCCGAGGTGTTCCAGGAGCTGCGCGAAGGCGCCGTTGAGGTGGAAGCAGTACCCGCCCTGCCCGGCGGCGAAGCGGCGTACGGACAGGGCGGGGTCGATGCCGGGCGGCCGGCCGAGCTGGATGTCGAGGTTCTCGTACGGAATGCGTTCGAGATGGGCGCGCTGGAGCGCGAAGAGGGCCTCAGCGGTGGGCCGCGGCGGCCGCGGGAAGCCGAGCCGCCGCAGGTAGCCGTCGTACGTGCCTGGGGTCATCCCCGCAGCCTAGGCACAAACCCCCCGCGGAATCCCGCGAGTTCCCGCGACTTGTCACTTGTCGATATCGCCCACGACGAAGAACAGCGAACCCAGGATCGCCACCATGTCCGCGACCAGCTGCCCGGGCAGCAGCACCGACAGCGCCTGGATGTTGTTGTACGAGGCGGAGCGCAGCTTCAGCCGGTACGGGGTCTTCTCGCCCTTGGAGACGAGGTAGTAGCCGTTGATGCCGAGCGGGTTCTCGGTCCAGGCGTACGTGGCCCCCTCGGGCGCCTTCAGCACCTTCGGGAGGCGCTGGTTGATCGGCCCGGGCGGCAGCTCGTCCATCCGGTCCAGGCAGGCCACGGCCAGGTCGAGCGCGTTGTGCGTCTGGTCGAGCAGGCATTCGAAGCGGGCCAGGCAGTCGCCCTCGGTGCGGGTGACCACCTTCAGGACGTCCTGGAGCTCCCCGTACGCCAGGTACGGCTCGTCGCGGCGCAGGTCGAAGTCGACGCCGGAGGCGCGGGCGATCGGCCCGGAGACCCCGTACGCGTGCACCGCCTCGGCGGACAGCACGCCCACCCCGCGGGTGCGGCCGCGGAAGATCTCGTTGCCGTGGACCAGCTTGTCGTAGACGTCCATCCGGGTGCGGACGTCGGCGATCGCGGCGCGCGTCCGGCCGAGCCAGCCGGCGGGGAGGTCCTCCTTGAGGCCGCCGACCCGGTTGAACATGTAGTGCATGCGGCCGCCGGAGATCTCCTCCATGACGGCCTGGAGCTCCTCGCGCTCGCGGAACGCGTGGAAGATCGGGGTGATCCCGCCCAGTTCGAGGGGGTAGGAGCCGAGGAACATCAGGTGGTTCAGCACCCGGTTCAGCTCGGCGAGCAGGGTCCGCATCCACACGGCCCGCTCGGGGACCTCCATGCCGAGCATCCGCTCGACGGCCATGACCACGCCGAGCTCGTTGGAGAACGCGGACAGCCAGTCGTGGCGGTTCGCGAGCATCACGATCTGCCGGTAGTCGCGCGCCTCGAAGAGCTTCTCGGCGCCGCGGTGCATGTAGCCGACGACCGGTTCGGCGCTGACGATCCGCTCGCCGTCCAGGACGAGCCGCAGGCGCAGCACGCCGTGGGTGGAAGGGTGCTGGGGTCCGATGTTGAGCACCATGTCGGTGCTCTCCGCCGCACCGCCGATGCCGACCGTGGTCTCCGTCATGGCCGCATTCTCTCAGCCGTGGGGGGTGGCGCGTCGGCCCCCTACTCTGAACCCATGGAAACGGGGACGACGGGTGGGGCGGGCCGGCCCGACTGGGTGGGGCTGCCGGGCGGGCTGCTCGCCCTGCGGCGGCTGCTGCTGGTGATCTGGACGGTGCCGCTCGCCGCGGGGACGGCGCTGCTGCTGGGGCTGACGGCCGGCCCGGCCTGGGCGGCCGCGGGGGCGTTCTGGCTGGTGCTGCCGGCCTGGGGCTGGGTGCTGCTCGGCCGCAACTGGCGGTCCTGGCGCTACGCCGAGCGCGCGGACGACCTGCTGATCAGCCGCGGGGTGCTGTGGCGGGAGCAGACGGTGGTCCCGTACGGGCGGATGCAGCTGGTCGAGGTGACCTCGGGGCCGCTGGAGCGGCGCTTCGGGCTGGCCTCCGTACAGCTGCACACGGCGGCCGCCGCCTCGGACGCCAAGATCCCGGGGCTGGTCCCGGCAGAGGCGGAGCGGCTGCGGGACCGGCTGACGGAGCTCGGCGAGGCAAGGTCGGCGGGCCTGTGACCGCCGGATCCGGAGCCGAAGCCGGGGCGAAAGCCGCAGCCGACACCGGAGCCGGCCCCGGCGCCGGCCCCGGCGCCGCGGTTCTGCCCGGCGCCGAGCGCCGGCTGCACCTGCTCACGCCGCTGCGCCGGGCCTGGGTGCCGATCGCCGCGACCGTCGGCGTCGTCGTCAAACAGGGCGACGAGGTCGAGCAGTGGGCGAGCGCGCTGTCCGTGACCCTGCGGACCCTGGCACTGGCGGGCCTGGTCGTGGTGTTCGGCGTGTACGGGTTCCTGAGCTGGTGGTTCACCCACTACGCGGTGACCGACACCGAGCTGCGCATCCGCAGCGGGCTGTTCTTCCGGCGCACCGCGCACATCCGGCTCGACCGGATCCAGGCGATCGACGTGACCCGGCCGCTGCTCGCCCGGGTGGCCGGGGTCGCCAAGCTGCGGATCGACGTGATCGGCACCGAGGACAAGGACGAGCTGGCCTTCCTCGACGAGCGCGATGCCGTCGCGCTGCGCGCCGAGCTGCTGGCCCGGGCGGCCGGGTTCGCGCCCGCCGAGGCCGTCACGCTCGGCGAGGCCCCGCAGCGCGAGCTGCTGCGGGTGCGGCCCGCCGATCTGGTGGTGTCGCTGCTGCTCACCCTGTCGGCGTGGGCGGCGCTCGCCGCCGGGCTGATCGTCCCCGTCGCCGTGTGGTGGTTCAGCGGAAACCCCTGGGCGACGATCGCGACCCTGCTGCCCATGCTGGGCGGGGTCTGGTCGGGTACGGCCGGCCGTTTCCTCACCGAGTTCGACTGGCGGGTCGCCGAGTCCCCGGACGGGCTGCGGCTCGACCACGGGCTGCTGGACCGGGCGCACGAGACCGTGCCGCCGGGGCGGGTGCAGACCGTACGGATCGTGGAGCCGCTGCTGTGGCGGCGCCGGGGCTGGGTGCGGGTGGAGCTGGCGGTGGCCGGCTCGAAGAACGGGGTCCTGGTCCCGGTCGCCTCGCGGGCCGCCGCCGATGCGCTCGTCGCCCGGGTGCTGCCGGGCGTGGACCTGGCCGGGCTGGTCTTCGACCGGTCGCCGAAGACCGGGTCGCGGTGGGTGGTGCCGCTGTGGTGGAGGGGCTACGCCCTGGCCGTCTCCCCGGACGTGTTCGCCGCCCGCAAGGGGCTGCTGTGCCGCCGTACGGAGATCGTCCCGCACGCCAAGGTGCAGAGCGTCCGGCTCACGCAGGGCCCGTGGGAGCGGGCCCGGGGCGTCGCCGACGTCCACGTGGACACGGGGGCCAACGGCACGGTCACGGCCCGCCTGCGGTCCGCGGACGAGGCCGTCGGCCTGCTGGACGCCCAGGCGGCCCGCTCCCGCACCTCGCGCGCGGACGCCCGCCCGGACCGCTGGATGACCTGACGGGCGGCCGGGACGGGACGACGGGACGGGTGGTGGTGGCAGGGGGCCGGTCACGCGCCGCCGGCGCGCACCAGGCCCGTCTCGTACGCGAGGACGACCACCTGGACGCGGTCGCGCAGGTTCAGCTTGGTCAGGATGCGGCCCACGTGCGTCTTCACGGTGGCCTCGGACAGGACCAGGCGGCCGGCGATCTCGCCGTTCGACAGGCCCTGGGCGACCAGCAGCATGACCTCGCGCTCGCGCTCCGTCAGCCGCTCGATCTCCTTGTTCTGCGGCTCCTGCGTGTTCGTCGGCAGCATCGGCGCGAAGCGGTCCAGCAGGCGCCGCGTCGTGGACGGGGCCACCACCGCGTCACCGCTGTGCACCGAGCGGATCGCGGCCAGCAGCTCCGCCGGCGGCACGTCCTTCAGCATGAAGCCGCTCGCGCCCGCCTTCAGGCCCGAGAAGGCGTACTCGTCCAGGTCGAAGGTGGTCAGGATGATCACGTCGGGGTGCTCGTCCCGCTCGCAGATCCGGCGCGTGGCCTCGACCCCGTCGAGCTTGGGCATGCGGACGTCCATCAGCACCACGTCCACCTTCGTGGACCGCAGCACCTCCAGCGCCTCCAGGCCGTCGCCGGCCTCGGCGACGACCTCCATGTCCGGCTGGGCGGCGAGCACCATGCGGAAGCCCGTGCGCAGCAGCACCTGGTCGTCGACCAGCATCACTCGGATGGACATCAGTTACCTCGACCTCGTCGTCATTTCTTCTTGAGCGGGAGCAGTGCGCTGATCCGGAAGCCGCCGCCGGGACGCGGGCCCGCGTCCAGGGGGCCGCCGACCAAGCCGATCCGCTCGCGCATCCCGATCACCCCGAGCGCGGCGCCCGCGGCGCCCCCG
>NZ_JBHYVA010000491.1:2443-6476 GCF_042750055.1 Streptomyces sp. NPDC059456 | reverse complement strand
GGCCAGCTCCTCGCGGGCGGCCTCGTCGGTGACCACCCGGCGGGAGAACTTCTGCCCGCGCTTGATGATCTCCTGCATCTTCTTCTCGATGAGCTTGAGGTCATCGGGGTGGAAGGGCACCGTACGGGTGCTGCCCGTCAGTGCTCGTGGATCGTGTTCGTCTCGGCGATCTTCTTCCACGACCTCGGCTCCACCGGCTTCGCGGCCGGGGCCTTGAGGGACCGGGCGCCCGGGGACGCGGCGGCGGCCGGCGGGGCGAACGCCGGCTTGCCCGGCGTGTACAGCCAGGTCTCGAACAGCTGGGCGAGGGGCTTGTCCGACACCTTCTCCGCGTACCGGACGAAGTCCCCGACCTTGGCGTTGCCGTAGGCCCGCTCGGTCGGCCAGCCCTTGAGGATCTTGAAGAACTTCTCGTCGCCGATCTCGTTGCGCAGCGCCTGGAGGGCGATCGCGCCGCGGTCGTAGACGGCCCCGTGGAACTGGTTGTCGGGACCCGGGTCGCCCGGCTTCACCTGCCAGAACGGGTCGTCCGCCGGCCGCAGGCCGTACGTCCAGTCGGCGAGCTCCTGGGCGGTGCCCTCGCCCTCCTTCTCCGACCACAGCCACTGGCTGTAGCGGGCGAAGCCCTCGTTGATCCAGATGTCCTTCCAGCCGTCGACGGACACGCTGTCCCCGTACCACTGGTGGGCCAGCTCGTGCACGACCACCTGGACGTTCGCGCCGGTCGCGAACTGCCTCGGGCTGTATAACGGCCGGGTCTGGGTCTCCAGCGCGAAGCCGGAGGGCACGTTGGGCACGTAGCCGCCCAGGGCGTTGAACGGGTACGGACCGAAGACCCCCTCCAGCCACTCGGCGACCTCGCCGGTCCGCTCCACGCTCGCGCGGGCTGCGCCCGCGTTGTCGCCGAGGTCCTTGCTGTACGCGTTGAGGATCGGCAGCCCGCTCGCCGTCTTGTCGGTGGTCACGTCGAACTTGCCGATGGCGAGGGTGGCGAGGTACGTGGCCTGAGGCTTGTTCGAGCGCCAGCTGTACCGGGTCCAGCCGAGCCGGGAACTCTGCGACTGGAGCACGCCGTTGCTGATCGCCTGCGTGCCGTCGGGGACGTTGACCGAGATGTCGAAGGTGGCCTTGTCGAGCGGGTGGTCGTTGCTCGGGAACCACCAGACGGCCGAGTCGGGCTCCTGCGCGGCGACACCGCCGTCCGGTGTGCGCTGCCAGGCCGACCAGCCGTCGACCTTGAACTCCGAGGGCTTTCCGGCGTACTTGACGACGACGGTGGCCGGATTGTCCTTCTGCAGCGCCTGGGCGGGGGTCACCTCCAGCTCGTGGGCCCCGGAGGTGGCGAACTTCGCCTTGGCGCCGTTGACCCGGATCTCGCTGACCTTCAGGCCGAAGTCCAGGTTGAAGCGGGACAGGTCCTGCTTGGCGGTGGCGAGGAGGGTGGCGGTGCCCTCCAGGAGGTCCGTCGCCGGCTGGTACTGCAGGCGCAGGTCGTAGTGGGAGACGTCGTATCCGGTGTTGCCGCTGGTGGGGTAATAGGGATCACCGATACCCGGGGCGCCTTGGACCGAACTCGCCGCCGACGCCGGGATCACCAGCAGGAGGGAAGCGGCGAGCACGCTCGGGGCGATGACTTTGCGGTGCACGAAGAGCTCCAAGGGGTAGGGGAGACAGCTCTGTTCAACGGCTTGGTCCGACCGTATTCACGCCCGGTCTCCCACGTCATGTCCATGGCCCCTGCTGTCACACGATCGCCATTCGGCCGTCACAGCCCGGCGGCCGCGCGGGACGGCGGCCGCCCCGAAGTGCCGCATCCGTCCCCGCGCACCGCCGTTCCCCGCCCCGAGACCCTCCGGAAGAACGGCCGGAACCGGGCCCCGCCCCGTCCGTGCGGGTGTGGCTCAGAGGCCGTTCAGCTTGGACTGGTTCACGAACTGGCTGCCGATGCCGGTGTCGTTGCCCGTGAACAGGGCGGTCGCGCCGCGCAGGGCGGTCTTCTCGGACGCCAGGCGGCCCATCAGGGTCTTGACCTGCTGGTCCCAGGTGTCCGCCACCTTCTTCAGGCCGGCGGCCGTCTCCCAGCCGTCGAAGCCCTTCTGGGCGGCGCCGGTCTCGGTGTCCGCGTGCTCCGTGGCCTTCTTCGTGTTCGGTTCCAGCTCGGTCTCGATGGTGCCCGCCGCGGCCTTCTTCTCGGCCGGCGTCGAGGCGAAGTCCGCGGGCCCCTTGCCCGGGGCGAACGGCCCCATCGGTGCGGTGGGACCGGTCGGTCCGCTCGGTTCCGTCGGTACGTGGTTCAACCGCATGCCGATATCAGATGACATGTTCGCGCCTCCCCGTTGGCATCGCTTGATCATATGCGCGGCAACGGCGCACCGCCCAGGCGGCCGTCGCCGCCCTCACGCTACCTTCACGGCTCCGCGCGCGACCCCCGCCCCCGCGCCCCGGACCGCCCCGGTGTCCACCCCGGGCTACCCGGCATACTGAGCGGTCGGTAATCTGACCGGTATGACGAACCCTTCGCGCGCCGCCCGTAACTGTTGGCATGCAGCGATCAACCCGCTGCACGCGACCATCTACTTCTCGCCCGACCTGGGCAAGGAGTTCGCCGCCCTCGGAGTCACCGAGCGGCCCGCCGTGAACCTCGCCTCGCGGTCGGCCGCCATGGGCGCCGTCGGGGCCGGTACGGTCACCGCCACCTTCTACAACTACCGCCACGACTTCGTCGCCCGTCACCTGCCCGCCGTCTGGGAGACCATCACCCCCGAGCAGGCCCTCGACGCCCGGCTGCGCGCCGCCGACAGCACGCTGCGCCGGCTGCTCGGCGAGGAGACCATCGAGTCCCCCGAGCTCGCCGAGGCCGCCGACCTCGCCCTGCGCGCGACGGAGGGCTGCACCCGGCACGCCCGGACCCTGTACGCGGCCCACGCCGACCTCCCCGTGCCCGAGGAGCCGCACCTGCGCCTGTGGCACGCCACCACCCTGCTCCGCGAGCACCGCGGCGACGGCCACCTCGCCGCCCTGCTGCTCGCCGGGCTGGACCCGCTGGAGGCCCTGGTCAGCCACACCGCCACCGGCCGCGGCATGACCCCGAAGTGGATCAAGGCGATCCGCGGCTGGGAGCAGTCCGACCTCGACGCCGCCGCCGACCGGCTGCGCGAGCGCGGGATCCTCGCCGCCGACGGCGAGCTCACCGAGGAGGGCGCTGCCGTACGCGAGCGCCTCGAAGCCGACACCGACCGCCTGGACGCGGCCCCGTACGCACACCTCGGCGCCGACGGCCTGGCCCGCCTCGCCGAGCTCGGCGGCGGGTTCGTCATGAAGGCCATCGCCGCAGGCGCCTTCCCCGCCGACGCCTTCGGCAAGGCCTGAGCGTCCCGGGCGCGGCCCCGGGCGGGAGCCCGGGCGCCGTCCCGGGCGCGGGGCTCCCGCCCCCCGTCACCGCCACCTGCCACAATTGGCAGCCTTCCAGTGCAAACGAAGGCAGGCGGGACCCGATCGTGACGATGTCCATCGAAGGCAGGATCGCCGAGGAGCTCGGCGTACGGGAGCGGCAGGTCAAGGCCGCCGTCGAGCTGCTCGACGGCGGCTCCACCGTGCCGTTCATCGCGCGCTACCGCAAGGAAGCGACCGAGATGCTCGACGACGCCCAGCTGCGCACCCTCGAGGAGCGGCTGCGGTATCTGCGCGAGCTGGAGGACCGGCGCGCGGCGATCCTGGAATCCGTACGGGAGCAGGGCAAGCTCGACGCCGGGCTGGAGGCCCGGATCAACGCGGCCGACACCAAGGCCCGGCTGGAGGACATCTACCTCCCGTTCAAGCCCAAGCGGCGCACCAAGGCGCAGATCGCCCGCGAGGCCGGTCTGGAGCCGCTCGCCGACGGCCTGCTCACCGACCCGTCGGTGGAACCGGCCGCCGCCGCGGCCGCGTTCGTCGACGCCGACAAGGGCGGCGCCCACCCCGGGCGCGGCCGGGGGGGGGGGCCCGGGCGGTACCCGGGCCGCCGGCCGCGGGGGCCCCGGCCGCGCTCCGGTCC
>NZ_JBHYVA010000491.1:820-2433 GCF_042750055.1 Streptomyces sp. NPDC059456 | reverse complement strand
GGCTCAGACCGCCGCGCGGCGGGGCGGGGCCCCCCGCCCCGCCGCCGCCCACCCCCCCCGGGGGGGCCCCCGGCCCGCGGCGGGGGGGGGTGGGGAGCCCGCCCACCGGGCCCCCCCCGACCCGGCCGCGGCCCTGGAGGGCGCCCGCGCCATCCTCACCGAGCGGTTCGGCGAGGACGCCGACCTGATCGGCGAGCTGCGCGAGCGCATGTGGGGCCGCGGCCGGCTCGCCGCGAAGGTCCGCGACGGCAAGGAGGAGGCGGGCGCCAAGTTCGCCGACTACTTCGACTTCGCCGAGCCGTTCACCGCGCTGCCCTCGCACCGCGTCCTCGCCATGCTGCGCGGCGAGAAGGAGGACGTCCTCGACCTCACCCTGGAGCCCGAGGAGCCTCGCGAGCAGCCCGGCCCGTCCACGTACGAGGGCATGATCGCCCGCCGCTTCGGGGTCGGCGACCGCGGCCGCCCCGGCGACAAGTGGCTGGGCGACACGGTCCGCTGGGCCTGGCGCACGAAGATCCAGGTGCACCTCGGCATCGACCTGCGGATGCGGCTGCGCGCCGCCGCCGAGGACGAGGCCGTACGGGTCTTCGCGTCCAACCTGCGCGACCTGCTGCTCGCGGCGCCCGCCGGCACCCGGGCCACGCTCGGCCTCGACCCGGGCTTCCGCACCGGTGTGAAGGTCGCCGTCGTGGACGCCACCGGCAAGGTCGTCGCGACCGACGTCATCCACCCGCACGTGCCCGCCAACAAGTGGGACGATTCCCTCGCCAAGCTGGCCCGGCTGGCCCGGGAACACGCCGTCGAGCTGGTCGCCATCGGCAACGGCACGGCCTCGCGCGAGACCGACAAGCTCGCCGCGGACCTGATCTCCCGCCACCCCGAGCTGGGGCTCACCAAGGTGATGGTGTCCGAGGCGGGCGCCTCCGTGTACTCGGCCTCCGCCTTCGCCTCGCAGGAACTCCCGGACATGGACGTGTCGCTGCGCGGTGCCGTCTCCATCGCCCGCCGCCTCCAGGACCCGCTCGCCGAGCTCGTCAAGATCGACCCCAAGTCGATCGGCGTCGGCCAGTACCAGCACGACCTGGCCGAGGTGAAGCTCTCGCGCTCGCTCGACGCGGTCGTCGAGGACTGTGTGAACGGCGTCGGCGTGGACGTCAACACCGCCTCCGCTCCGCTGCTCGCGCGGGTCTCCGGCATCAGCGGCGGGCTCGCCGAGAACATCGTGGCCCACCGCGACGCCAACGGCCCCTTCCGCAGCCGCAAGGCCCTCAAGGACGTGGCCCGCCTGGGGCCGAAGGCGTACGAGCAGTGCGCGGGCTTCCTGCGGATCCGCGGCGGCGACGACCCGCTGGACTTCTCCAGCGTGCACCCCGAGTCGTACCCGCTGGTCCGGGGCATGGCCAAGACGGCCGGCACCGAGGTGGCGGCCCTGATCGGCAACACCGGCGTGCTGCGTTCGCTGCGCCCGGAGCAGTTCGTCACCGAGGCGTTCGGCCTGCCGACCGTCACGGACATCCTGCGCGAGCTGGAGAAGCGGGGGCGGGGCCCCCCGGCCCCCGCCCAAACACCCCCCCTCAAACATGGGGGGGAGGAACTAGGGGCCCCGGCGCCCC
>NZ_JBHYVA010000491.1:0-810 GCF_042750055.1 Streptomyces sp. NPDC059456 | reverse complement strand
CTCGGCCCCCCCCGGGGGTGGGGGGTCCGCGCCGCCGGGAGATGTCCTCACCGGGGGGGGGGGGCGGCCCCCCCTCCCCTCAAACCGGGGGGGTGTGGTTGACGCGGGGCCGCCCCCCGGGGCCCGCCTTCAAGACGGCCACCTTCAAGGAGGGCGTCGAGAAGATCGGCGACCTGGCGCCCGGGATGATCCTGGAGGGCGTCGTCACGAACGTGGCCGCGTTCGGCGCCTTCATCGACATCGGCGTCCACCAGGACGGTCTCGCGCACGTGTCGGCGCTGTCGAAGAACTTCGTCAAGGACCCGCGGGACGTCGTGAAGCCGGGCGACATCGTCCGGGTGAAGGTCCTGGACGTGGACATCCCGCGCAAGCGGATCTCGCTGACGCTGCGGCTGGAGGACGAGGCCGACCGCTCGGCCGGGACTCCCCGCCAGCGCGAGGACCGGCGCGGCGGCGGCCGTCCCCCGCAGCAGCGCGGCGGCGGCCAGGGTGGACAGGGCGGCCAAGGCGGCCAAGGCGGCCAGGGCCGGGACCAGGCCCGGAACCAGGGCGGAGGCCAGGGCCGTGGCCAGGGCGGCGGACAGCGCCAGGGCGGCGGGGCCCCGGCCCCGGCCAACAGCGCGATGGCGGACGCCCTGCGCCGCGCCGGCCTGACGGGCGGCTCCGAGGAGCGCCGCAAGCGCTGACCCGCCCCGACCCCGCGGCTCCCCCGGCCCCCGCCCCGGGGGGCCCCGGGGGGGGTTACCCCCGGGTGGGGAAAACCCCGGGGGGGGACCGGGAGTATTGGTTTATGGGATACCCAGGCGTAAC
>NZ_JBHYVA010000490.1:0-6477 GCF_042750055.1 Streptomyces sp. NPDC059456 | reverse complement strand
ACGGCCGCGGCGTGCTGCCCCGCCGGGTGTCCGGGGTCCCGATGTCCGCACCGGCGGCGGTGCCGGGCCCGGTGCGCGCTGCGGCGGGGCCCGTCGGCGCAGCCGTTCCCGCCCAGGGCCCGGGCGGGCTGCCCAAGCGGGTCCGCCAGGCGAGCCTGGCACCGCAGTTGAAGCAGCCGCAGGCCCCGGCACCCGCCGAAGCCGCCGCGGACCCGGTGCTCCACCGCGACGCGGACGAGGTGCGCGCGCGCATGTCCGCACTCCAGCGCGGCTGGACGGCGGGCCGAGAACAGCAGGCACAGCAGCAGTCCGGGACCGGGGCAGGCACTTCCGCCGCCACAGGTCCCGGATACGAGAACGAGGGGAACGGTCGATGACCGCACCGCAGACCGGCAACGACACCCGGGGCCGCGGCTCCGGTCCGCTCAACTGGCTCCTCGACGAGCTCGTCGACCGGGTCGGCAGCATCCGCAAGGCGGTGGTCCTCTCCGGCGACGGCCTGCCCACCGGCAGCTCGAAGGACATCACCCGCGAGGACAGCGAGCACCTGGCCGCCGTGGCCTCCGGCTTCCACAGCCTGGCCAAGGGAGTGGGCCGCCACTTCGAGTCCGGCAGCGTCCGCCAGACCGTGGTCGAGCTGGACGAGGCCTTCCTCTTCGTCATGGCCGCGGGCGACGGCAGCTGCCTGGCCGTGCTGTCCGACGCGGACTCCGACGTCGGGCAGGTCGCGTACGAGATGACCCTGATGGTCAAGAGGGTCGGCGACCACCTGGCGACCGCTCCCCGCACCGGGCTGCCAGCCGGAGGGTGAGGCGGACGGGATGAGCGAGCCAGCCCAGAACCGCCAGGACCGTCCCGTGGGTGCCGCGGAGGTGTCGCCGGAGGGCGTCCACCCGCACTGGTTCGACGACGACGCGGGTCCCGTCGTCCGCCCGTACGCCATGACCCGCGGCCGGACCAGCCACGCCGGCCGGCACCGGCTCGACCTGATCGCGCTCGTCGTCGCCGAACCGGCGGCCGACGACCCGGTCTGGGACATGACGCTGTCCCCGGAGCACTCCCACATCCTCGGACTGTGCCGGGAGCGGCCCCAGTCGGTCGCCGAGCTCGCCGCCGAACTCGACCTCGCGGTCGGGGTCGTACGCGTCCTCATCGGCGACCTGGCCGAAGAGGAACTGGTCCACGTGACCCGGCCGGTACCTCCGGCCGAACTGCCCGATGAATCCATTCTGCGTGAGGTGATCGATGGCCTTCGGGCGCTCTAGCCGAACCGGTGCCATGCACGCCGTGTCACCGGTCGAGCCGCTGACCCTGAAGATCCTGGTCGCGGGCGGCTTCGGGGTGGGCAAGACCACCCTGGTCAGCGCGGTGAGCGAGATCAGACCGCTGCGGACCGAGGAACTCCTGTCCGAGCCGGGCGTCGGCATCGACGACACCGGGGGAGTGGAGGGCAAGAGCACCACCACCGTGGCGATGGACTTCGGACGCATCACGCTGCGCGAGGACCTGGTGCTGTACCTGTTCGGCACGCCCGGACAGGACCGCTTCTGGTTCCTGTGGGACGAGCTGGCCCAGGGCTCGCTCGGCGCCGTGGTCCTCGCCGACACCCGCCGCCTCGCCGACTGCTTCGCCGCCGTCGACTACTTCGAGCGGCGGGGGATCCCGTTCGTGGTCGCCGTCAACTGCTTCGACGGCGCCGAACGCCATCCCGTGGTGACCGTGCGGGAGGCGCTGGACCTCGATGCCGGGGTGCCGGTGCTGCTGTGCGACGCACGCGACCGGGAGTCCGTGAAGGACGTGCTGGTCGGGGTCGTGGAACACGCGATGTCGCTGGCGCGGGCCCGGCGCCACAGCCTGACCGCCGGGACCTGACAGGAGGCGGCCCGTACCCCCGCCGACTGGGGTACGGGCCGCAGCTCTCATGGGGGGACGGAGGGGCCTCGGCCGTGGCGTCGTACCCGGCGGGAGGCTGTGGAGCGAGTGTGAACCCGCCGCCGGGGGCCGTCAAGCGTTCGGACAACAGCACCTGTTCAGCGTCCGCGCCCGGATGCTTCCGGCCGCGCCCCGGCCCCGTCAGCGCACCGCGACGACGGCCGACCCGTGCCCGAACAGCCCCTGGTTCGCGGTGATCCCCGCCCGGGCGCCCGGCACCTGCCGGTCCCCGGCCGTGCCCCGCAACTGCCAGGTCAGCTCGCACACCTGGGCGATCGCCTGCGCCGGCACCGCCTCCCCGAAGGAGGCCAGGCCGCCGCCGGCGTTCACCGGCACCCGCCCGCCGAGCGCCGTCGCGCCCTCCCGTACCAGCTTGGCGCCCTCGCCCTCGGCGCACAGGCCGATGTCCTCGTACCACTCCAGCTCCAGGGCGGTGGAGAGGTCGTACACCTCGGCGAGCGAGAGGTCCCCGGGTCCGAGCCCGGCCTCCTCGTACGCGGCCCGCGCGATCGACGCCCGGAACGAGGCGGCCGCGGGCTCCACCGCGGTCACCGAGTCGGTGGCGACGTCCGGGAGGTCGAGGACCGTACGGGGGTACGTCGGGGTCACCGTCGACACCGCCCGGATCCGCACCGGATCGGCGACCCCGCGCGAGCGCGCGAAGTCCATGCTGGTCAGGACCAGCGCGGCGCCCCCGTCCGAGGTGGCGCAGATGTCGAGCAGCCGCAGCGGATCGGCGACGACCGCCGACCGCGCGACCTCGTCGGCCGTGACCGCCTTGCGGTAGCGGGCGTACGGGTTGAGCGCGCCGGCCGCGGAGTTCTTGACCTTCACCAGGGCGAAGTCCTCCGGGGTGTCCCCGTACACGGCCATCCGGCGGCGCGCGTACAGGGCGAAGTAGGCCGGGTTGGTGGCGCCCAGCACCCGGAACCGCAGCCAGTCCGGATCGTCCGGCCGGTCCCCGCCCGCCGGGGCGAAGAAGCCCTTGGGGGCCGCGTCCGCGCCGACCACCAGGACGACGTCGGCGAGGCCGGCCAGGATCTGCGCCCGCGCCGTCCCGATGGCCTGGGCTCCGGAGGCGCAGGCCGCGTACACGCTGGTCACGCGGGCGCCCTGCCAGCCGAGCGCCCGGGCGAAGGTCGCGCCGGCCACGTAGCCGGGGTATCCCCCGCGCACGGTGTCGGCGCCGACGACCGACTGGACGTCGGCCCACTCCAGGCCGGCGTCGGCGAGGGCGCTCCGGGCCGCGGCCCGCCCGTACTCGACGAAGCTGCGGCCCCATTTGCCCCAGGGGTGCATCCCGGCCCCCAGGACCGCGATGTCGGCGCTCATGCGGCGCCTCCCGTCGGCCGGAACCGCCAGGTGGTCCAGACGGTCCCGGTGTCCGCGTCCTCGTTCAGCACCCCGCCGACCACCTCGACCTCCATGCCCACCGCCAGATCGGCGACGGTGACCCCGTCGGCCGCCTGCCCGAGCACGACCATCCCCTCCGCCTCCAGCTCCACCGCGACCAGGGTGTACGGCTCCCACGGCACGTCCGGGTCGGACACGTACGGCGCGGGCGGCCGGTACCGCCCGTCGGTGTAGGACCACACCCGGCCGCGCGGGGACAGCGGCACCTCGGCGAGCCGGCCGTCTCCGGGGCAGTGCGGATTGCGGCAGTAGGCGTCCTCGCGGGGGAAGAACACCGCGGTGCAGGCGGAGCAGCGGGTGCCGAGCAGGCGGAACCCGCCCTCCGTGCCCCCGGCCCCCGCGCCCTCCCCGTCCGCCTCGGTGAACCACCCGCTCACGACGGGTGTACGTGTGCGTTCCAAGACCCCTCCCGGGCACCGGCATACGACCGACCATCTGACGAACCGTCAGAAGTCTGCCACGGGAGGGCGGTGCGGGTCACCGGTTCTCGGCGAGCCACTTCTGCGCGATCGCGTCCAGCTCCGCGTCCCGCCCGGCCAGCATCATCCGGATCATCTGCGCGTCCCCGCGCAGGGACCAGCCGGGATGCCCGAACGTCGCCGGGTTGTTCCCCTCGATCAGGAAGTGCGCCGGCCAGGCGGTCCCGTACCCGATGAGCGGGAGGGCGGCCAGGTAGCGCCTGCGGCCGCGCGCCAGGCCGTACGCGGTGAGGGCCAGCCCGGTCAGCGTCCCGGTGAGGTGGACCCAGCGGGTGGCGGCGCGGGAATGCATGGCGACGTAGTAGGGCCAGAACTCCTCGTACGAACCGAATGTCATACGGGCACGGTACTCACGGCCGCACCGAGGCGACAGCGACCGGGAAGTCGAACCGGGAATCCGGGAAGGCCTCGGGCTCGAACGTGAAATGCCACCACTCCTCGGGCAGGTTCACGAACCCCTGCGCGGACAGCACCTGCCGCAGCAGGTCACGGTTGTCCCGGGCGGCCCCGGTGATCCTCGGGTCGTCGGTGTGCGAGAGCGGATCGAAACGGTCGAACGCGGTCCCCATGTCGACGGGCCGGCGCAGCGGCAGCCGCACCAGGGTCACGTCGACGGTGCTCCCGCGGCTGTGCCCGGACCGCTCGGCGATGTAGCCGTCGGGAATCAGCCGCGCCTTGTCGACGTCCGGGTAGAACTCCGCCTTGGTGGACTGGTCCTGCCCGTCCGCCGCCCACCGTACGAAACGGTCCACCGCGCGCTGCGGCCGGTAACAGTCGTACACCGTCAGGGAGTACCCGCGCGGCAACAGCGTCCGCTGGGCGGCGCGCAGCGCCCCGGCCGCCGGGCGGGCGAGCAGGCAGACGGGCTCCTCGTACCCGTCCACGACCGCACCGGTGAAATTGTGGTCGGTGGCGTACCTGATGTCCTGCCCGACGGTGGGATCGACCTCGGCCAGCGCCACGAACCCGGGCGGCGCCGAACCCGCGCCCGAACCCGCGCCCGAACCCCCGCCGCCCCCGACGCACGCCGCCCAGCCCAGGACCGCGGCGACTCCCGCAACTGCAAGCACCCTCATACCCCTTGGCATACCATCGCCGCATGCAGGCACAGCCGAGGGACTCGCACTGCTCCACCTGTGGATCGCCGTTCGACACGGCCGACTGGCCCCGTACGTGCGCCTCGTGCGGCGCCGTCACCTACCGCAACCCGCTCCCGGTGGCCGTCGCACTGCTCCCGGTCGAGGACGCGGCCGGCACCGGGCTGGTGGTCATCACCCGCACCATCGAGCCGGCCATCGGAGGCATCGCCCTGCCAGGCGGCTTCATGGACTTCGGCGAGGACTGGCGCGACGCGGTCGTCCGCGAGCTGCGCGAGGAGACCGGCATCCACGCCCCGGCGGCGGAGGTCACCCTGGCCGACGCCATGAGCTCCCCGGCGGGACACCTGCTCCTCTTCGGCCTCCTGCCGCTGCGCCCGGTCGAATCCCTCCCGCCGTCGGCCCCCACGGACGAAACCACGGGCTGGCACGTCCTGCGCACCCCGGCGGAACTGGCGTTCCCCCTCCACACCCGAGCCACGTCAGCCTGGTTCGCGGGCCACTACACCCCCTGACGGCCCTGCCGAGCCGCCCGGCCCGCGGCCAGCCCGGCCTGCCAGCCAGACCGCGCCGCGGTCTCACGGCCGGACGGGCCAGCGGCCTGACGGCCTGACCGGCCCGCGGCGTGATGGGTTTGGCGGCCTGATGGGCCCGATGGGCTTGGGGGCCTGACCGGCCAGCGGCCTGACGGACCTGTCGGCTTGCCCGTCCCGCGGCCTCACGGGCCCGCGGCCCGCCCCGCGGTCTCACGAGCCGGACGGGCCCGTGGCCCGCCCGGCCCGTGGTCCGACCGGCCCGTGGCCTGACGGACCTGGGGGGCCTGGCCGGCCCGCGGCCTGCGCATGGCCTGCGGTCCGGGTTTTCACGCCGTCGGGGGGTGGACGAGTTCCGCCGTCGTCACCAGTGCCAGCGCCACGGCCGCCGTCACCGCCAGGCCGCGCGTCCACAGCGCGCGCAGCGGCACCGGGCGCGCCCGCAGGTACGCACCCGCCGCCATCGGGAGCAGCGCACTGGCCGCCGTGCCCGCCCAGACCGCCCCCGGCCCGGGAGCCGACGCCACGAGACCGCTCAGCCACGCATGGGCCGGCAGGGCCGCAGGCGCCGACACCGCGGCCGTCAGCACGAGGGCCGCCACCGGCTCCGGCCACGCCGTCAGACGGGCCGTCAGCCGCCCCAGCGCCGCCAGGGGTTTGACGAGCAGCAGCCCGTGCAGGAAGCCGACCGCGACCGCGGCGACCGAGCCGACCCCGAACAGCACCAGGGACCCGGCCCAGGACGCCTGCTGCGCCGCGACGAGCAGTCCCCACGCCATCAGCCACTGGCAGGCGCCCACGACCTCGGCCCCCGGCACCACGTCCCATCGGCGCGGACCGCGCGGGGCCCGCACGGACCCGCCCCGCTCCACCGGGCTCGCCCACACCACCACAGACCCCCTGCTCGACCGGCTCCCACGGCAGGGGCATGCTCCCGCGCCGCTCTGGAGCCCGGCTAGATCCGGCCCGGGAGCCGCCCCGGAGCGCGTTCCGGAAGGCCGCGCGCGGGCCCCGCGCCGGTCC
>NZ_JBHYVA010000489.1:0-6481 GCF_042750055.1 Streptomyces sp. NPDC059456 | reverse complement strand
CTCCGGGAGCGCACTCAGACTCCCGGAGGCCCGGGTTACCCTGCTGTCCGGCGAGCCAACAGCCCCCGGAGACGCAGAAGGAGCGCCCGTGCCCGAACAGCATCCCGCCCACCGTCCCACGCTGGAGGCCGTGGCGGAGCGCGCCGGGGTGTCCCGGGCCACCGCTTCCCGCGTCGTCAACGGCGGCGAGGGCGTCCGCACCCATCTGGTGGAGAAGGTACGGGAGGCCGTCCGGGAGCTCGGGTACGTACCCAACCCGGCCGCCCGCACCCTGGTCACGCGGCGTACGGGAGCGGTCGCGGTGATCATCGCGGAGCCGGAGGTCCGGATCTTCTCCGATCCCTTCTTCTCCCGGCAGGTCCGCGGCATCAGCAAGGAACTGACCGCGCACGACACGCAGTTGGTGCTGCTGCTGGTGGAGGACCGGGGGGACTACGACCGCATCGAGCGCTACCTGGCCGGCGGCCACGTCGACGGGGCGCTCGCCTTCTCGCTGCACACCGACGACCCGCTGCCGGCGATCACCCGGCGCATCGGCATGCCCACGGTGTACGGGGGGCGGCCGGGCTGGACCGCCGGGTCCGGGGGGCACGGCGGGGTCGCGTACGTCGACGCGGACAACCGCGGCGGAGCCCGCGAGGCCGTGCGGTACCTGCTGGAGCAGGGCCGGCGCCGGATCGCGCACATCGCCGGGCCGCTGGACCAGACTTCGGCGGTGGACCGGCTCGACGGCTACCGGGACGTACTGCTCGACGCCGATCCGGCGCTGACCGAGGAGGGTGACTTCACGGCGGCGGGCGGGGCCCTGGCCATGGCCGCACTGCTGGAGCGCCGCCCGGACCTCGACGCGGTGTTCGCGGCGAACGACCTGATGGCGACGGGCGCGCTGCGGGTGCTGCGGGAGCGCGGCCTCGCCGTGCCCGGGGACGTGGCCCTCGTCGGCTTCGACGACGCCGAGCTGGTGGCGGAGACGGCCGATCCGCCGCTGACGACGGTGCGCCAGGACATCGAGGGCATGGGCCGGCTGATGGCCCGACTGTTGCTGCGGACCCTGAACACGGCCCCGGGCGAACGTGCCGTGCCCGCCTCGGTGGTCACTGCGACGGCCCTCGTGCGGCGCGCTTCGGGCTGATCTCCGAGGGGCCGGCGCGGCCTGAACCCGCCCTGCGGTACGGGTGATTGCGGACGAAAGCGCGCGGGTGTGCGTACAACTCTTGACGGGGCCCGGGCTGCGGGTGCAGGCTCCACTCGCGCTCTGAGAGCGCTCTCAATGTGGCGCAGTCCCACCCCCCGCACCCTGCCCGTCCAGGCCAAGGAGGCCGCCCCATGTCCGTTCCCCGAACCGCCCTGAGAGCCGGGGCCCGCCTCGGCGCCGCCGCACTCGCCGGAGTGCTCCTGGCCGCCTGCGGATCCGGGTCGGGCGGCACCGCGCCGGACGCCGCGGGCGGCTCCGTCACGCTCACCGTCGACCTGTTCGGCGCGTTCGGCTACCAGGAGTCCGGCCTCTACGCCGAGTACGAGCGGCTCCACCCGGGCGTCACGATCAAGCAGACGGACACCGAGGACGAGCAGGACTACTGGAAGTCCCTCCAGACCCGCCTCGCGGGCGGCGGCGGCCTGGCCGACGTCCAGGGCATCGAGGTGGGCCGCATCGCCTCGGTCACCCAGCAGCAGGCCGGCAAGTTCGTGGACCTCGGCCAGTACGGGGCCGGGGCGCTCAGGGAGGAGTTCGCCCCCGCCAAGTGGTCCGCCGCGACCACGAAGGACGGCAAGGTGCTGGGCCTGGGCACCGACGTGGGCCCCGAGGCCATGTGCTACCGCAGCGACCTGCTGCGCGCCGCCGGCCTGCCCACCGACCGCACCGAACTGGCCGCGCGCTGGGCCACCTGGGACGGCTACCTCGAACTCGGCCGCCGGTACAAGGAGAAGGCGCCGGCCGGCAGCGCCTGGCTCGACAGCGTGGGCAGCCTGAACGCCGTCATGGTCGGCCAGGAGAAGGAGCGGTACTACGACGCCTCGGGCGCGCTGGTCTACGAGAACAGCCCCGCCGTGAAGGCCGCCTGGGACGTCTCGGTCAGGGCCGCGGGCGAGGGGCTCAGCGCCAAGCTGGACCAGTGGTCGCCGCCCTGGAACCAGGCGTTCTCCTCGGGGTCCTTCGCCACCCTGCCGTGCCCCGCCTGGATGCTCGGCTACATCAAGGGCCAGGCGGGGGACGCCGGAAAGGGCAAGTGGGACGTGGCGAAACTGCCCGGCGGCCCGGGCAACTGGGGCGGCTCCTACCTGGCGGTCCCGACCGCGGCCCGGCACAAGAAGGAGGCGTACGAGCTGATCAAGTGGCTGACCGCGCCGGAACAGCAGACCAAGGTCTTCCTCAAGCAGGCCAACTTCCCCTCCGCCACCAAGTCGATCAGCGCGATAGCGGACGCCAAGGACCCGTACTTCTCGGATGCGCCGATCGGCAAGATCTTCGGCGACGCCGCGGAACAGGCCCCCGTCCAGGTGCTCGGCGTGCACGACAAGGACATCGCCGACCAGATCAACAACGCGCTGAGCGAGGTCGAACGCAAGGGCACCGCACCGGACACGGCCTGGGCGAACGCGAAGAAGGCCGTCAAGAATGCCCTCGGCTGAACCGACGGCGCCCGCGCCGCCCCCGCGGCGGCGCGGCCTGCCGGCCGTGCTGTCCCCGTACGCCTTCCTCGCCCCCTTCTTCGCCCTGTTCGCCGCGTTCGGGATCTTCCCGCTGCTCTACACGGCGTACGTCTCGCTCCACCGCGCCGAACTGCAGACCCCCGGCGAGCTGGAGTGGCGCGGCCTCGGCAACTACACGGCGCTGTTCACCGACCCGTTCTTCTGGACGGCGCTGCGCAACACCTTCACCATCGGCGTCCTGTCCACGGTCCCCCAGCTGCTGATGGCGCTGGGCCTGGCCCACCTCCTCAACTACCGGCTGCGCGCGCGGACGTTCTTCCGCACCGCGCTGCTGCTGCCGTACGCGACCTCGGTCGCCGCCGCCTCGCTGATCTTCGCGCAGCTCTTCGGGCACGATTTCGGGCTCGTCAACCGTCTGCTGGACCTGGCCGGCATCCACCCGGTCGACTGGCAGAACGGCACGGCGGCCTCCCAGATCGCCGTCTCCTCCATCGTGGTCTGGCGGTGGACCGGCTACAACGCGCTGATCTACCTGGCGGGCATGCAGACGATCCCGGCCGAGCTGTACGAGGCGGCCGAGGTCGACGGCGCCTCCCGGTGGCGGCAGTTCCTCCATGTCACCCTGCCCGGTCTGCGCCCCACCATCGTCTTCACCTCGATCGTGTCGACGATCGGCGCCACCCAGCTGTTCGGCGAGCCGCTGCTGTTCGAGGGCTCGGTGTCCGGCGGCATCTCACACCAGTACCAGACCCTCGGCCTGTACATGTACGAGCAGGGCTGGGGCTTCTTCCACCTGGGCCGGGCGGCGGCCATCGCCTGGGTGATGTTCCTGCTGATCGTGGCGCTGGTCGGGGTCAACGCCCTGACCGTACAGCGCCGTTCGCGCAAGGAGGCGGTCCGATGAGCGCGCGCAGCTCCGCCCGGCGCGGCGGCGGGCTCACGTACGCGGTCCTGATCGGGGCGGTGCTGGTCTCCGCCTTCCCGCTGTACTGGACCCTCGTCGCAGCGAGCCGCTCGAACGCCGAACTGGCCCGCCCGGTGCCCGCGTTGCTGCCCGGTCCGAGGCTCCCGGACAATCTGCGGGCGGTGCTGGACGAGGCCGCGATCGGCAAGGCCCTGCTCAACTCCCTCATCGTCTCGGGGGCGATCACCGTCGGCACGGTGCTGTGCGCCACGCTGGCCGGCTTCGCCTTCGCCAAACTGCGCTTCCGCGGCCGTGGGGCACTGCTCGGCGCCGTCGTCGCCTCGATGATGATCCCGCCCCAGCTGGGGGTGATCCCGCTGTTCATGCTGATCGTCAAGCTGCACTGGGTGAACCAGCTCCAGGCCGTCGTCCTGCCCGGGCTCGTCTCGGCCTTCGGGGTGTTCTTCATGCGGCAGTTCCTGGCCCAGTCGCTGCCGGACGAGCTGATCGAGGCGGCCCGGACGGACGGGGCCTCGCACGCCCGGATCTTCTGGTCGGTCGTCGTGCCGATCGCCCGTCCCGCCATGGCGGTCCTGGGCCTGCTCACCTTCATGACGGCCTGGAACGACTTCTTCTGGCCCGTCGTCGCCCTGTCCTCGCAGGAGCCGACCGTCCAGGTCGCACTGCGCCAGCTGGGCGGCGGCTACGTCCACGACCAGTCCGTGATCATGGCGGGCACCCTGCTCGGCACGCTGCCCGTCCTGCTCGTCTTCGGACTGCTCGGCCGGCAGATCGTCGGCGGCATCATGCAGGGCGCGGTCAAGGGCTGACGCAGCCGCCCCGGCCTTCCCCCACCCTTCCAGGAGTCCTCCATGACCACGCTCGACACGTCCCCCGCCCCGCGTACGGGCCTCTCCTTCCCGGCCGGGTTCCGCTGGGGCACGGCCACCGCCGCCTACCAGATCGAGGGCGCGGCCGCCCTGCACGGCCGGACGCCCTCCATCTGGGACACCTTCAGCCACACCCCCGGCAAGGTCCTCGGCGGCGACACCGGGGACACCGCCACCGACCACTACCACCGCATGGCCGAGGACGTCGCCCTGCTCGCCCGGCTCGGCGTGAGCGACTACCGCTTCTCGGTGGCCTGGCCCCGGGTCCAGCCCACCGGCCGGGGGCCCGCCGCCCGGCAGGGCCTGGACTTCAACCGGCGCCGCGTCGACGCCCTGCTGGCGGCCGGGATCCGGCCGGTCGCCACCCTGTACCACTGGGACCTGCCGCAGGAACTCGAGGACCGGGGCGGCTGGCCGCTGCGGGAGACCGCCGAGCGGTTCGCCGAGTACGCGGGGCTCGTGGCCGGGGCGCTGGGTGACCGCGTCGCCTCCTGGACCACCTTCAACGAGCCCTGGTGCGCGGCCTTCCTCGGCTACGCCTGGGGGGTGCACGCCCCGGGCCGCACCGAGCCGGAGTCCGCGCTGCGCGCCGCGCACCACTTCAACCTGGCGCACGGGCTGGGCACGGCGGCGCTGCGCGCGGTCCTCCCCCGGCCGGCGGAGGTCTCGCTGACGCTGAACCTGCACGCGCTGCGGCCGCTGACGCGCTCCGCAGCCGATCTGGACGCGGTGCGCCGGATCGACGCGGTGGGCAACAGGATCTTCCTCGATCCGGTCTTCCACGGGCGCCTCCCCGAGGACCTGGTCCGTGACACCGCCGGGGTGACGGACTGGTCCTTCGTCCGGGACGGCGATCTGGCCGCCGCCGCGGCGCCGGTCGACTGGCTGGGCGTCAACTACTACTCCCCGACGGTCGTCGCCGCCGGGGCCGGGCCCGCCGACGGCGGCCCGGCCGCGGTGCCCTCGCCGTGGGTGGGCGCCGACGAGCACGTACGCTTCGTGCCCGCGCCGGGCCCGCGGACGGCGATGGACTGGCCCGTGGACGCGGACGGGCTGCACGAACTGCTGGTCCGGCTGCGCGACGAACTGCCGGGCGTACCGCTGCTGATCACGGAGAACGGCGCGGCGTACGCCGACCGCGCGGGCCCCGGGGGCGTGGTGCACGACCCGGAGCGGATCGGGTACCTGCACGCCCATCTGGCCGCGGTGCACCGGGCGATCGCCGACGGGGCGGACGTGCGGGGGTACTTCGTGTGGTCGCTGCTGGACAACTTCGAGTGGGCGTACGGCTACAGCAAGCGGTTCGGCCTCGTCCACGTCGACTTCGCGACCCTGCGGCGCACCCCGAAGGACAGCGCCCGCTGGTACGCCGACGTCATCGCCCGGGGCGGGCTGCCAGCCTGACCACCGCCGCGTGCCCCCGGGTGCGCAGGAGGCAGGCGGCGGGCCCGCCGATGCGGACCGCGTCGTAGGGGCCGAGGGCAACGGGCTCGCCGGCGGCTGCGTCCTCCAGTTCCGCCGGGCCCCGGAGCGCGACCACCAGCAGGGTCTCCCCCGGCCCGGCGGTGAGCGCGAGGGTGCCCCGTACGACCGCGGTGTGCGCCCGCACCAGGTCGCGGCGGTACATCACGTTGAAGTTCACGACGGGGCCGTCGAGGAGCCGGCAGTCGGTGGGGGCGTCGCCGGGGAAGTCCTGCGGCGCGAAGCGCTCGTCGACGAGGCGGCGGGCGCCGGACACACCGAGGTCCATGCCCGCACCCTCGGCCAGGGTCAGCGTGCGGTCGACACCGGGGAACGCCGAGAACGGACCGTCGGCGTCGACCTCGGCGAGACTGACCCGCCACCCGAAGCCGGCCATGTCGGCCCCGTCCGGCCAGGCCGCGATCTCCCGGGTCACCCCGCCGCCGTTCTTCCAGGCGACCGCCGCGCGGTCGCCCGCACGCAGGATCCGGACCTCGTTGCCGCCGGTCATGGCGCTGTTCCTTCCGTGGGGGGGGGGGCGCCCCCCCCCCCGGGGGGGGGGGGGGCGCGCGCC
>NZ_JBHYVA010000488.1:0-6504 GCF_042750055.1 Streptomyces sp. NPDC059456 | reverse complement strand
GGCCCACCCCAACGCCGCCGGGGCCGGGCCCCCGCCCCCACCCCCCCGGTGCACCGGGGGCCGGGGGCCCGCCCACCCGTGTGGGGGGCGCGGGGGCGCCCCGCGCGTCCCCCCCCGGCCCGGGGGGCCCCCCCCCCGCGCGCCCGCGGGCCGGGGCGCCGGCCGCGGCTCGCCGCGGGGGGGGGGCGCGCCCCGGCGCGGGGCCCCCGGGTCTGGGGCGGGGGGCGGCGGCCCCCCCCGCCGCGGACCGCCGCCGACATGCACGCAGAACTCGGGAGGCTCGCCGTGTTGCTGACGAAAACGCACGTATGAGCGAAGTTAGGCTGTTCGGGAACAACTCATGGGGGACTGCGTGGACATCGACATCAAGACGTAACCACGGCCAACGCCTACGACACCACGGACGCCCAGGCGAGGGACGCCTTCAGCAGGCTTCGGCACGGCCTGGCCGACTTCGGGGGGAACTGACCCGTGGTCGCCTATCACGACCTGTACGACTGCCGCGTGGACCAGTGGCAGAAGGCCGCGGACGACTGGGTCGACCTCGCCCGGCGCTCGTCTTCCGCATGCGAGGACGTCCGCGCGCAGGGCAAGAAGCCGCTCGACGACCACTGGGCGGACGCCACCGGCAGGCAGGCCGGCAAACGCCTGGAGGACCTCGCCGACCGCCTCGAGTCCGGCGGCGACATCATGAAGGGCGTGGCCATGGTCCTCGACGCCCTGGCCCATTCCATGGGCTTCGCCCAGCGCACGCTCTTCCACGCGGCCGAGCTGGCGGGCGAGCACGGGCTGGGCATCCGGGACGGCCGCGCGGTGGGCGCGTACACGGGCGCCGCACCCGTCGGCCCGAACGTGCCGCAGAACGTGCCGCAGAACGTGCGCGACGCCCACACCAAGGAACTGGGCGACATCGCGACGGTCAACGGGCTGATGGACGAAGCCCTGCGCGAGGCCGCCCAGGCGGACGCGAAGGCCTCCGCGGAGCTGGACAAGCCGGCGAAGACCATCAACGTCGCCGACACCTCGCAGGCGCACAACGAGATCCTGGTCGAGGCGTCTCACGTCGAATTCGAGATGCTCCGGGAGGACATCCCGGTCGGGAAGGACCCGCACCTCCAGCGCGCCTGGTGGGACGGCCTGACCCCGCAGCAGCAGAAGGACCTCATGCGGGCCGACCCCGTGACCCTCGCCGACCTCAGTCACGCGATCGGAAGCACGCCACGGTGACGTGATCTTCTACGAGCAGGTCGCTCCCGACCCGGACGAACCGCCGGGGGAGACCTACCACGCTGCCGTGGTGACCTCGGTGACCCCTGACGGCGACGTCAAGTTGAGCCAGCACACCGGCTCGTTCCAGAACGTGAGTCTGGAGAGCCGCGAGCACGTTGCCACCAGGAACCACGGTGAGCAGCGCATCCACATCGTCCGACCGCACCCGAATTGGTACTGATGGACATTTCTTCCGCCGCCTCGCAAGGCCGCTCGGTCACGCCCGGCATGGTGATCACGGCAATGCTCGTGCCGGTCGTGGCCGTCCTCGGCGTGCTCTCCTCACTGCACGTCGAGGACATGGACATGGCCTGGGTGCACCGGCAGCAGGCGGCCTGCCGGCTCATGCCCTTCCCGAAGGCGGAGTACGTCTTCGCATGGGCGGGGCCGGTCCTCGGGCTGTCGGCCATGGTCGTCTGCCTGCTGCTCGCCCGGTGGATCCGGCGTCGTTGCGGGGTCCGGATCCGGGACACCTGGCCGGGGATCCTGGCCTTCGTCGTCGCCTCGCTCAACGTCGTGGCGATCCTGCTGGAGCTGTTCATGCTGTGGACCACCCACACGCCCGACGGATCGGGGCCGATCCTCGGCGACTGCGGCTAGGCGGGCGCGCCCCCTAGCGGCGCCGCGTCTGGGTGAGGGCCGCTCCGGCCAGGACGATCGCCGCGCCCACCGGGGTGTTCCAGTGGAGCTGTTCGCCCAGGAGCACGACGCCCGCCGCGGTGGCGATGACCGGGATGAAGTACGTGACCATCTGGGCCGTGGTCGGGCCGACCTCCGTCACCAGCCCGTACTGCATCTGGAGGGCCATCCCCGTGCCGAGGGCGCCCAGTGCGATCACCGACAGGGTCGGCCACAGCGGGAACGAGGTGGGAGTCGAGGTGAACGCGGCGCTGACCGCCAGCAGTTGCAGCGTGGAGAGCATCAGCTGGGCGCCGGTCAGCGCCACCGGCGAGCTCGGCACCGAGGCCAGAGTGCGCCGGACGTAGATCCAGCCGATCGGGTAGCAGAGCGAGGCGAGCAGGGCGAGCGCGGTGCCCTTCGCGTCGATCCCCGAGAAGCCCTGCCAGGCGCCCAGGACCGTCAGCACGCCGAGGAAGCCCAGGCCCAGGCCGGCGAAACGGCGCCGCGTCGGGCGGTCCTCGGACAGGGCCACCATCGACAGCGCCATGCCCCACAGCGGTGAGGTGGCGTTGCAGATCCCGGCCAGGCTCGACGGGATGCTGAGCTCGGCGTACGAGAACAGCGAGAAGGGGGCGGTGTTGAGCAGCAGCGCCGCCACCGCCAGGTGGACCCAGGTCCGGCGGCCCCGGGGGAGCGGCTCGCGGCGCACCAGGAGCACGGTCAGCAGCGCGAGCGCGCCGAACAGCACCCGGCCGAGGGCGACCTGGAAGGGGGCGTACGCCTGCGTGCCCACCTTGATCAGCAGGAAGCTGAAGCCCCAGACCACGGAGAGGATCGCGAAGCGGATGCGCCAGTCCACCCGGGCGGTGCGGGCAGGGGCGGCGGCCGGCGGGGAGAGTGTGGGACGAGGGGTGGCGGGTGCGCTCATGAGGTGTACTCTGCTCCGCTCAACTGCGTAGGACAAGCGAGATTTCTTCGCAGTGACGGCGTAGCATTGCTTACATGTTGAACCTGGAGCGCCTGCGCACCCTCGATGCCCTCGCCCGCCACGGCTCGGTCAGCGGCGCGGCCGACGGGCTCCACGTCACCACATCCGCCGTCTCCCAGCAGATGGCCAAGCTGGAGCGGGAGGTCGGCCAGCCGCTGCTGGCCAAGAACGGGCGCGGGGTCCGGCTCACCGACGCCGGACGGCTGCTCGCCGATCACGCGGCCCGGATCATCTCCCAGGTCGAGCTCGCCCAGGCCGACGTCGAGGCCCAGCGCGGCTGCGCCGTCGGCGAGCTGCGGATCGGCGCCTTCCCGACCGCCATGCGCGGGCTGCTGCCCCAGGCGCTGACCACCCTGCGCGCCGGCCACCCCGAACTGCGGCCCCTGGTGCGGGAGCAGGAGCCCGAGGAGAGCATGGCGGCGGTCGTCCGCGGCGACCTCGACCTGGCCCTGGCCATCGACTGGCACAACAAGCGGATGCCGGTGCCCGCCGAGCTCACGCGCACGCACCTGCTCGACGACTCCTGTGACATCGCCGTTCCGGCCGGCCACCGGCTGGCCGGCCGGGAGCGGGTCACCCTCGCCGAGTTCGCCGACGACGACTGGATCTCCTGGAACGAGGGCCAGTTCTGCCACGAGTGGCTCGTGTACACCCTGCGCGGCACCGGAATCGAGCCGCGCATCGCGCACATCGCCGAGGAGCACCACACCCAGCTGGCGTTCGTGGAGGCCGGGCTCGGCGTGTGCGTGGCCCCCCGGCTCGGGCGCGGTCCGGTGCCGGACGGGGTCCGGCTGCTGCCCGTGAGCGACTCCGTACGGCGTCACGTGTACGCGGTGTGGCGGGCGGACGCCGACCGGCGGCCCTCGATCCGGGCCGCCGTCGACGCCCTCCGGGAGGCCGGCGCCGCAGTCCTGTAGCGCCGCGGTCCTGTAGCGCCGCGGTCCTGTAGCGCCGCGGTCCCGCAGCGCCGCGGTCCCGTAGCACCGGGGTGCCGCGGCACCGGGGCCCCGGAGCCCCGGTGCGTCAGAGCTTGCGGAAGTCCCAGGAGACGACCGACTCCGGCGTGAGGCGGATCCACGCGTGGCGGCCGTCGTGCGGCATCTCCTCGATGCCGAAGTTCTTGGCCGGGAAGATCCGTTCCGCCTCGGCCAGCTCCGGACAGGGTTCGCCCGTGCGCGGGGCCTCGCCCACGAAGGCGGCGCTGCCGCAGAGCTCGACCCCGCGCAGCTCGTCGTACGCCTCACCCGCGTCCACGACCACGGAGATCCGCGGGTCCGCCCGCAGGTCCGACCAGCGGCGGCTGCGCGTGATCGAGTACAGCCACAGCGAGGCGCCGTCCCAGGCGAACCACAGGGCGCCCACGTGCGGACGGCCGTCCGGGGAGACGGTCGCCACCCGGCAGGTGCGCTGCTCGCGCAGGAAGGCGTCCACTTCCGCGTCGGTCATCATGATGCGGCGGCCCCGCCGCTGTGATCCGTCCATCCGACCCACACCTCTTCACATCTGACTGAGTGTCAGGAATCATGCGGGATCGACGGCCGTCACGCCAGGGGGAGCCATGCCGCAGCCGGATCTCGATCCCGCCACCACCGCACTGCTCACCGTCGAGTGCCAGAACGGCGTCGTCGGCGAGGAGAGCGCACTGCCCGAACTCGCGAAGGAGGCCCGGGACTCCGGGATGCTCGGCCGGGTGGCCGCGCTGGTCGACGCCGCGCACGCGGCCGGCGTACAGGTGCTGCACGCGATCGCCGAACGGCGCCCCGACGGGCTCGCCGCCAACGCCAACGCGAGGCTGTTCCGGGCCGCCGGGAAGCTGCCCGTCCGGCAGCTGTCCGGGAGCCCGGCGGTGCAGGTCGCGGCGCCCATCGAGGTGGCCGGAAACGATCTGGTGGTCCGCCGGCTGCACGGCCTCTCCCCGATCGCCGGCACCGACGTCGACGCCCTCCTGCGCAACCTCGGCATCCGCACCCTCGTGGTCACCGGGGTGTCGTCGAACATCGCGATCCCGAACACCGTCTTCGACGCCGTGAACCTCGGCTACCGGGTCGTGGTGCCGTCCGACGCCATCGCGGGGGTGCCCGCCGCCTACACCGCCGAGGTGATCCGCAACTCCCTGGCACTCGTCGCGACCGTCACCACGGCCGAAGCCCTGCTCGCGCAGTGGGCTCCCGCGCGCTGACCCCCGTAACCTGGGCGGATGCTGTCCGAAGTGATCGCGACCCGTTACGTCACGCCCTTGCGTGAGGGCGGCTCGCTCCCGGGGATCGTCGAGGCCGACGACCTCGGTACCTACGTCATGAAATTCACCGGAGCCGGCCAGGGGCGCAAGACCCTGGTCGCCGAAGTCGTCTGCGGGCGCCTGGCGCAGCGCCTGGGCCTGCGGGTCCCGCGGCTCGTGCAGATGCAGCTCGACCCCGTGATCGGGCTAGGCGAGCCCGACCAGGAGGTCCAGGAGCTGCTGAAGGCCAGCGGCGGACTCAACCTCGGGATGGACTACCTGCCCGGGTCGATCGGCTTCGACCCGCTCGCGTACCAGGTGGACCCGGCCGAGGCGGGGCGCGTGGTCTGGTTCGACGCGCTGATCAACAACGTCGACCGGTCCTGGCGCAACCCGAACATGCTGATCTGGCACGGTGACCTGTGGCTCATCGACCACGGCGCCACCATGATCTGGCACCACAACTGGCCCACCGCCGCGAGCGCCGCGGCCAAGCCGTACAACGCCTCCGACCACGTCCTGGCCCCGGTCGGCCCGGACATCGCGGCGGCGGCCGCCGCCCTCGCGCCCCTGGTGACCCGGGAGCTGCTCGACGACGTGGTCGCCGACGTGCCCGACGAGTGGCTGGTCGACGAGCCCGGTTTCGGCTCCACCGACGCGGTGCGCCGCGCCTACGTGGAGGTGCTGCTGCCGCGCGCGGCCACGATCCACGAGAGGATTTCCATGGAGGCCGAGGTGAAGGCGGCTTCGAAGCCCCCGGGGTGGCTGACCGACCACCTGCCCGAATGGCCCCACAAGACCAAGAAGAAGAGCGACGGCGAGTGACCAAGCGGGACGTGTTCGAGTACGCGCTGGTGCGCGTGGTGCCCCGGATGGAGCGCGGTGAGTGCTTCAACGCCGGCGTGATCGTTTACTGCCGGGCGCGCTCGTACGTGGCCGCACGCACCCATCTGGACGAGGCCAAGCTGCTCGCCCTGGACCCCGGGGCCGACGTGGCCGGCGTGCGCGCCGCGCTGCACGGGGTCGCGGGCGTGTGCACCGGGGGCGAGTGGGCCGGCCAGGCGGCCGGTGACGACGCGGGACGCCGGTTCCGCTGGCTGATCGCCCCGCGCAGCACGGTGGTGCAGCCCGGGCCGGTGCACACCGGCCTCACGGCCGACCCGGAGGCCGAGGTGGAACGTCTGCTCGACCTGCTGGTCCGCTGATCCGCCGAACCGTACGAAGATCCGTACGGCGGCCGCCACGACCTGGAGAGCCCAGGGACCCGGTGCCGTTGACACCGCGTGCCACGGCGCCTAGCCTGTCTCAGATACACAACACCGAGCCCACGACACCCATAGCGAAGTCGTAATCCCCTGAGTTGGTGTAAATTTGGCGCGCGGGGGCGGGGGGGGCGGGGGGCCCGGCG
>NZ_JBHYVA010000487.1:0-6518 GCF_042750055.1 Streptomyces sp. NPDC059456 | reverse complement strand
CCGACCCGGGGCCGGAGGCCGACGCCGGGTCGGACCCGGATGCCGAGCCGGACCCGGTACCCGAGCCGGACCCGGCACCCGAGCCGGACCCGGCACCCGAGCCGGACCCGGCACCCGCGCCCGACCCGGTGGCGGAGTCCGGTCCCGTGCCCGAGTCGGGCCCGGCCTCCGGGCGGGCCGCAGCGGAGGCCGGGGTGGAGCCCGTACGGGAGGCGGCGCTGCGGCGGGAGGCCGCGCGGCTGCTGGCCGGCCTGCGGATCCGCGACCCGCGCCTGCTGCTCGCCGAGCGGGACGTCGAGCGGCTCGTACCCGCAGTCGTGCAGTGGCTGGAACGGGGGGCCGTGCCCGAAGCCGTACGGCGCGCCCTCACCGCGGACGTGCCGTCCGATCTGCGCAATCCGGCCGGACTGGTCGCGTACCGGCTGCGCGTTTCCCTCCCGCCCCGGCTGCCGGAACCCGACTGGGGGCCGATCGGCCCACCGGCCCCCGACCGGCCCCGGCACCCCCTCCAGACCTGCGACGGCTGCGAACGCGCCTACCGCGCCCCGGCCCCCGGCGGCCGCTGCCGCGACTGCCGCCGCAGCCGCGGGACCGCTCACCCGGAAGCCGCCTGAGAGCGGTCAGGGCCCGGTGACGGCGGTGGTCAGGCGGCGCAGGCCCTCCGCGATCTCGGACGGGGTGTGCGTCGTGAACGACAGGCGCAGGGTGCGGGGGTCCGGGGCGACCGCGTGGAAGGGGGCTCCCGGGACGAAGGCCACGTCGCGGGCGATCGCCGAGGTCAGCAGGGCCGTCGCGTCGTGACCCTCCGGCAGGCGGGCCCACACGAACATGCCGCCCTCGGGGCGGTTCCAGACCGAGCCCGCCGGAAGGGCCGCGCCCAGGCCCGCCAGCAGCGCGTCACGCCGCTCCCGGTAGGCCGCCCGGACCGTGGCGATGTGCGCGTCGAGGTCCACCGCGCGCAGGTAGTGGGCCGCCGCCAGCTGGTCCACCGTCGAGGTGTGCAGGTCCGCGGCCTGCTTGGCCACCACCGCCGCGCGCCGCAGCGCCGCGGGTGCGCGCAGCCAGCCCAGCCGCAGCCCCGGGGCCATCACCTTGGAGAAGCTCCCGAGCAGCGCCGTGCGGTCCTCCGCCCCGGGGTGCGCGGCGAGCCACGGGACCTCCGCCCCCTCGAACCGGAGCTCCCCGTACGGGTCGTCCTCCAGGAGCCACAGCCCGAGCCGTGCCGCGATCTCCGCCACCGCCGCCCGGCGGGCGCCGGGCAGGGTGCGCCCGGTCGGGTTCTGGAACGTGGGCACCGTGTAGAGGAGCTTGGGCCGCTCCCGCGCCACGATCTCCTCCAGCGCGTCGGGCAGGATGCCCTGCTCGTCGCAGGGGACCGGTATCACGCGCGCCCCCGCCTGGCCGAAGCACTGGAGCGCCGCGAGGTAGGTGGGGTTCTCGACGAGGACGGCGTCGCCGGGTTCGACGAGCGTCGCGGTGATCAGTGCGAGGGCCTGCTGGGAACCGGTGGTGATCAGCAGGTCGTCCGCGCCGGTGTCCAGCCCCCGGGCGGAGGCCCGCGCGGCCACGGCTTCCCGCAGTTCCGGCGCGCCCTCGGTGGTCGAGTACTGGAGCGCCCGGCCGCCCGACTCCGTGAACGCGGTGTCGTACGCGGCCCGTAGGCCCTCGGTGTCGAAGAGCTCCGGGGCGGGCAGGCCGCCGGCGAAGGAGATCACCCCGGGGCGTGCGGTGAGCGCGAGGATCTCGCGGACGGGCGAGCCGGCCGCGGCGAGGGTGCGGGCGGCGAACGCGGGTGGCGGGAGGATGACGGTCGCGGGCATGGTGCTCCTTCGGGGGAGGCGGGTGGGCGCATCCTAAACGCGGAAGCATGTAGACAGCACCTATGCGTCAAGGAGTGGAACAGTCCCCGAGGTCTCGTCATCTGACGCCACATCAGCTAGACCGTGGGGCATGACGACACACGAGCACCGCGAGGACACCCGGGCCGGGGACTACGCCGAGCTGGCGGCCGTCGGACCGTACGGCGTCCGCCCCGGCCATGCGCTGATCACCATGGTCGAACCGCACCCGGGCCACGAGTACGCGTACAACCGCTGGTACGAGGACGACCACTACTACGCCGGCGCCATGGCCATGCCCTGGATGTACGCGGGCCGCCGCTGGGTCGCCACCCGCGAACTCCAGGAGCTGCGGTACCCCGAGAAGTCGGCCGTCGCCCAGCCCGTCACCGCCGGGTGCTACATCTCCACGTACTGGGTCACCGAGGGCCGCTACGACGAGCACATGAAGTGGACCGTCGGCATCAACAAGCGCCTCAACCGGGACGGCCGCGTCTACCAGGACCGCACCCACGTGTTCACGTCGTTCCAGGACCACGAGGCCACGGTCTACCGCGACGGCGCCGCCGGTCCCCGGGACTTCCACGCCCTCGACCACCCGTACGCCGGTCTCGTCGTCCAGGTCGTCGACGCCGACGGTCCCGAGCAGCGGGCGGAGCTGCTGGAGTGGCTGCGCTCGCGCGCCCTGCCGAAGCGGCTGCACGGCTCACCGGCCGCGATGGTGACGGTCTTCCGGCCGACCCCGCTGCCCGGTGACCGGATGACGTACGTCAAGCAGGTCGAGGGGGTCGGCACCCGGTTGACGCTGCTGTGGTTCCTGGAAGCCGATCCGCGCGCCTGCTGGGACCGGTTCGGGGGGCTGGACACCGAGGTCGCCGAGGCCGGGCTGGGGCGGGTGGAGCTGGTGGCGCCGTTCATCCCGACGGTGCCGGGCACGGACCGGTACGTCGACCAGCTCCGCTAGACGGAACGCGGGGCGGGCCGCGCGGTGCGGGGCGGGCGGAGCCGGACGTGGCCGAGCCCCCTCGGCCGGGACGGCGGGCCAGTCGAGAGGGCTCCAGTCAGTGGTGCAGGTGGTGCAGGTGGTGCGGATAACGCCGGTACTGCAGATGACGCAGTCGCTGCGCGTAATGCAGAGGGGACGGTGGGGTCGTGCGCCGA
Organism: Streptomyces sp. NPDC059456; assembly: GCF_042750055.1. Taxonomy (NCBI): domain Bacteria; kingdom Bacillati; phylum Actinomycetota; class Actinomycetes; order Kitasatosporales; family Streptomycetaceae; genus Streptomyces; species Streptomyces sp. NPDC059456. The sequence goes on along the minus strand of NZ_JBHYVA010000487.1, from coordinate 3,519 downwards.
AACGTTCAGGCCAGGCGTCCCAGTCGGCCTTCGGTGACGTCCGCGACGAACGAGGTCCAGGAGCCCGGCGCGAAGGTGAGGGACGGACCGTCCTGCACCTTCGAGTCGCGGACCGCGATGGCCTCCATGACGGGGGACTTGACCTCGACGCAAGCGCCGTTCCCGCCGGAGTAGGAGGACTTGATCCAGTTGGCCGTGGCGCCCTGACGAATAGCCATGTTTCTCTCCGGTTCAGCGAGTTGTGCCAGTGAGGCGTCGGCCATTCCGGTTTCCCTGACCGACGTGATCGACGCTACCGGCACCTCTCGACGGGTGAAGAGGCCATTCACCCGACCGGGTGGCATATTCCGTTCAGGCCTTCTGTGGCCGGGGATCGACGGTGTACCGTACCGGCCCCCCTCGCCACCTGCCCGGCGGCACGTGTCCGCTGCCTCCGGTTTTACCTCCCCTTGCCCGCATACTCGTCGATGATCTCGGCGATGAACTGGCGCGTCTGCTCCACGTTCAGGGCCTGCGCGCGCAAGTGCTCGTACATCACGCTGTACTTCTGGACGTCGTTCGCCTTCTCCAGGTACAGGTCGCTGGTCACGCCCTCGATGTAGACGACCGTCGAATCGGACGCGTCCGGGAACTCCAGGATGGCGTACTGGCCGTTGACGCCCGGGTGGGCACCCATCGAGAACGGCATCACCTGCACCGTGATGTACGGCTGTTCCGACTGCTCTATCAGGTACTCCAGCTGTTTGATCATCAACTGGGGGTCGCCCACGTGCCGGCGCAGCGCCGCCTCGTCGATGACCGCCCACAGCCGCAGCGGCCCGACCTCAGGATTGTTGTTGTCCGTCTCGGAGAGCCGTTTCTGCCGGTGCATCCGCACCTGGACGCGCTTCTCCACGTCGAGCGGGGCGGTCTCGGGCAGCGCGCCGCGGATGAGGGCCTGGGCGTACTCCGGGGTCTGGAGCAGGCCGGGCACCATCTGGGGTTCGTAGGTGCGCAGGCTGGCGGCATCGGTTTCGAGGCCGATGTAGACGCTGTACGGGATGTCACCGAAGGCGTGCCACCAGCCCTGCTGGCGGGAGTCCTTGGCCATCTGCATCAGGGAGTCGACGAGCCGGCGGTCCTCGACCTCGTACACGTCGCACAGGTCGCGGACGTCGCGCTGGCTGATGGAACGGCGGCCGTTCTCCAGCCGGCTGATCTTCGACTGGGAGACGAGCAGGCGTTCGGCGACCTGCTCGGCCGTCATGCCCTTGTCCTCGCGGAGCTTGCGCAACTCCATGCCCAGTCGGCGGCGTCGGACGGTGGGATTGACATTGGACGCCACTTGAACGGCACCTCCGCCTTCTTCTGGTTCTGTCTCTCTGTGTGCCTGATGGTGAGCAGACTGCCACCGAAGGGCGGGGCGGCGCCGGAGAACGGCCCGGAAATGCAGACGCGCGGGACGGCGGGGCCGGCGGACCGGCCTCGCCATCCCGCGCGCTGGCGGCTCCCGAACCGGGTCATCGGGGACGCCGGTTGCGGCGATGGCGGTTCGGTGGAGCGGTGAATCCGTGGAGCCGTGGATCGGGTCGATCCGATGGACCGGGTGAATCGGGCGGATCAGATGGATCGGGTGGATCGGGTGGATCAGTGCGCGGCGACGCGGGCCATCGCGCCCGTACGGCGCGCCTGGAGCGGAACGCCGCTGGCCGCCGCGGCCCGGGCGGTCGGCGGGTTCGCCGGTGCACGGTCACGGCGCGGCTGTGCAGCCACACCGTTCTGGACGTCCATGACGGCGTGCGCCACGAGACCGCCCATCGGGTCGTGCCGGATCAGGTCCCGCAGCCGGGACCTGGACGACCGCCCCTCGTTGCCGGGGTACAGGTGCTTGCCGAGTCCGACCGCGTGGGCCAGTGCGGCGAGCGCCGCGGTCCGCGGGTCCGGCGGTACACCGGTGCGGATCGCACTGTCGAGCCGGGCACGGATCTCCCGGCTGATCGCCGTGTCGGTCGCCTGGTAGCGAGTCGTCGGCAGCACCCCGCACATCTGTCCCGCGACGGCATGGACCATGCCGCAGCGCTCCAGATGAGCGAGGTAAATCTGGCGGAGCCCCAGCCGGGGTCCACCGATCCAGTGGACGGCCCGTACCGGGCTGCCGCGCCTGCGCAGCAGTTCCAGTGCGGAGTCCAGAGTCGGATCTCCTGTCGGCCGTGGCATCACCACGGCGATACGATCCCCGTCAGGGGCTATCCGTCCTGCCAGAGCCAGCTCTACTAGCTGTGCCCCGGCCAGGCCGAGGTCGAGCGACTGCGGCTGCGCCGTGGTACCCGTGGTCGGGTCCAAAGCGAGCAGCAGAAGCTCCTCCGGAATTGTTCTGCGGCTCCTGCCCATCCATGCCTCCCCGCGTGGATGAGTGACAGGGTGACGCCTCTCACATTCATCTGTCGAGAGCGCATGGTCGCTTTGTGGGGGAACCAGCGCTATGTCGTTCTCGTCTAGCACGAGAACGATGCCCACGACACGGGACACTGTTAGACATTCGGACAGCCGGACGCGGCGCGATCGAGGAGGAACTGGTGGCGGGCGAGTCCCCCGACAAGTCGGTTGATGAAGGAGCGCCGGGGGCGGCGAAGTCCTCCGCGGAGCGTGACCCCAGGCTGTCGGTGTTCCGGCCGCGGGACCCCGAGTCCGGGACGGATCCGCTGCGCGAGGCGGTGGCGGCATGGGTCGCCACGACCGAACCCGAGTCCTCCGGACGGGTGGACTCCGACTCCGATTCGCCCGAGGCGTCCCGTACCCCGAAACCGGATTCCGCTTCCGCACCGGCAGCCGCCGAGGCTCCGGCCGACGACAGCGACCGCACGGCGGTGTTCCGGGCCGTAAAGCCGGCCTCCGCTTCCGCGCAGGCGGGCACGGCCGCCACCACCACCGACAAGCCGGGCTCGGACGGTGCCCCGGCCAAGGGCGGCTCGGCCGACCGGGACGCCACCGGTGCCCCGGCCGCGAAGCCGGACGCGGATGGTGCGGACGGCCGGGACGCGGCCGGTGCCCCGGCCGACAAGCCGGCTCGGCAGTCGTCGCACGACAGTGAGCGCACGGCCGTGTTCCGGGCGGTGAAGCGGGCCTCCGCTTCCGCGAAGGCCGGAGCGGCTGCCGCGGGCGGTTCGTCCGCCGAGGAGCCGGGTGCGGTCCGGGCCGCGGGTGCCGCCGGCAAGGGTGGTGCGGACGCCGCGACCGCCGACAAGCCGGGCACGGGCGGCTCGGCCGACCGGGACGCGGCCGGTGCCCCGGCCGCGAAGCCGGATGCCGACAAGCCGGCTCGGCAGTCGTCGGACGACAGTGAGCGCACGGCCGTGTTCCGGGCCGTGAAGCCTGCTTCCGCTTCGGCGCAGGCCGGCTCGGGCGCCGCCACCGCCGACAAGCCGGCCGCGGGCGGTTCGTCCGCCGAGGAGCCGGGTGCGGGCCGGGCTGCGGGTGCCGCCGGCAAGGACGCGGCGACCGCCGGCAAGCCGGGCACGGGTGGCTCGGCCGACCGGGACG